>CAZADQ010000112.1:0-1567 GCA_964483965.1 uncultured Candidatus Saccharibacteria bacterium | reverse complement strand
CTAGTTGTGTTTTAAGAGCACTTTTATTTTTAAACATATTAAGGTAACTAAAATATAATAAATAGTAATTTAATTTTAAATATCTACCGTATTATTATGACAGATTTCTGAGTAATAATTAAAGGATTTTCTTGGTTTTCTTTCTAGTGTTTTTCTATCTATCGCCACTAAACCAAATTTAGGCCAATAACCTTCGTGCCATTCGAAATTATCAATTAATGACCAATGAAAATACCCCTTTAAAGGTACTCCTTCGTGCATTGATTTGTAGCAGGCGATAAGCATCGACTTAATAAAAGACTCCCTCAGCTTATCTTCTGAGTCAGCTAGACCGTTTTCTGTAATGTATATAGGTACGTTGTATTTTTTTACATGCGCAAGTACCTTGCACATGCCTTCGGGATTTATCCACCAGTTAAGGTTACTAACAAGACCTGGTGGGTGTGTAAGTTTTAAGTTTTTAACTTGATTTGTAACATAATAATTAATTCCCAAAACGTCCAAATTTTTAATTATTGGCTTAATAAAGAAATCAGTATTTAAGTAAAAAAGAAATTTAGCAGCTATTTTATCAAAGATTGTAAATTTATCTTCTGTTTCGTACCACACCACGTGTTTAACTAATCCTACTTTATAATTTCCTTGTTTTTTAATTTCCTTGTAAGCTTTGTTATGTGATTTTATTAGATTTAATTGACACAACAAGGAAGACACGGGACTTATCTTATTTGGAGGCCACCTACCAATTGTATAAGCCATTAAAGCATAAACTTGAGGTTCATTTATAGTTAGAAAAACATCAACATAGGGTCCGAGCTCTTTTGCACACATACCTGAGTATCTTGAGAAATAATAAGGGGCTTTAACATTGAGCCAACCTTTCTTTTTAGAAAACCACAGAGGGTTTGTGAAATGATGAAGGGTTACAAAAGTTTTTAAACCCCTATCTTTTGCAGCAGATAATATCCTTTTATAATGAGCTATTTCTCTATAATCAAATTTTCCTTCAAATGGTTCAACTCTTGCCCACTCGATAGACAATCTTATAGCGTTGTTGTTCATTAACTTACATAAATCAAAATCTTCTTCAAACCTGTTATAAAAATCACATGCAATTCCAGATTTTTCTAAGGGATATTTCTGACCTCTTCTCTTGTTATTCTCCCACTCCCACCAGTCGGTGTTTGTATTGTTACCTTCTACTTGATAAGAAGATATTGCGGTACCCCAAATGAAATCGGCAGGAAATTTCATATTTATAGTATAACGTGAATTAAATATTTATTTAAATGTTTATTTCTATACTTATAGGACAGTGATCTGCTCCTTTTATATCCTTTAGTATTGACGCTTTTTTTAAATTTTTTACTAAGGATTTTGAAATGAAGATATAATCAATTCTCCACCCTATGTTTCTTTCTCGTAAATTTCTATAATATGCCCACCAAGAATAATACCCAGGATCTTTGTTTAGATGTCTAAAAGTATCAATGAATTCTAAATTTAATAAGTCATCTATCTTTGCTCTTTCTTTTGGCGTAAACATGACGTTTTTTGTGTTTTCTTT
>CAZADQ010000111.1:0-1569 GCA_964483965.1 uncultured Candidatus Saccharibacteria bacterium | reverse complement strand
CTTGAGCCTTTAAATTTTTTGTATCAACATTCTCTATTTTCTTACCAATAGAATTTCCTTTAACAACTTTCTCACTCTTGCTCTTATTACTAACTCCAAGAACACCACCTTCCTCGAGTGTTCTATTAACAAAAAAAATACCCTCGACAGATAATATAAGACCTAAAATAAATAATGGGATAAAAGAAACACGTAAAGTATAGGAATTAGATTTTTTTGTTTTAGTCATATTATAATTTTACACCCAAAACTCACTATAACAAATTAAATAGTGTCTAAAAATAATTAACTTTTACTTTTATTTAGATACAATTTAAAGGTACAATTACAAAGAAATGAAAAAAATCCTGACCATAATTTTATTATCTATTGCATTTTTAATTACCACATTGACGTATGTGTTTGCTGAAAGTGAGCTAATATCAGAAGTAGAGTTATACCCAGAATCTCTTACAATCTCAAGATTTTCTCCATATAACCTACTTGCAAATATATTAAACTCCCCATCATTCGTGAGCGTTGAAATATTCGGAACAACAAGCGGAACAGAAGTAGATTGGAATTTCTATGTAGATGGGAGTGTCTATTCAGAAAGCATAACAAAAACTATGTCCTACGATGAAGTACTTGGAAAATATAAAAGTACAAATATTTATCCAGATAATATATATATCCAGAAATATTTTTCGCTCCATCTTCAATAACATGGAACAACACTCCAATTAATATGAATGTTAGAAGAAATAATTATCAGATATTTCATTTTGAAAATCCATTTACTATTCCTTCTGGTTCAAATTCTAGTTTCTTCATAGAAATAAACGCAGTACCCTCGAGTACAGTAAACTCAGCAGATCTAAACGTTTATCTTGTAGAAAAAGATAAAACAATAGATTTTTTTTCAGGAAGTGATTGGAGATCACAAAGCGGTGTAGCGCTAGTTGGAACTTTAGGTAAAGACGCAACATACCACCACACACATAGTCAATTAAACTCCTCTCACCATTTGATTTCTCTAATGACAGATGAAAATGGAAAGATAAGTGTAGATCCTTTAAACCCTATTGATGTAAATGGAGATTTTTGGATTGTTCTTTATTCCAACTCTCCAAACACAGCTAGAGGTTGGAACTTAAAATATCACTCTCAAAGTATTTGTACAAACACCAATAGATGGTATACAGGAAGTCAATCAGGCTGGTCTGTAACAACTCAGTCAGGATGCCCAGATTCTCACGTACACGTAGCTAGAAGAGGTGAAAATCCGGACGGAATAAAAACAATAACTACAGCATACTATGCTGGATCTGCTCCCGAAGTTGAGGAAACACTATTTTCTTTCGAACCTTTGCCTAACCTTGCACCTAACCCAACCTCTTTTACAACACCTGTTGGAGGAGGCACATACGATGGCGGTACTGCAGTAACTAAAGAGATAGGAATTGCTTGGAATAGAGCAACAGATTCAAATAACGATGATCTAACATATAAAATATATTACTCATCTAATGGAACTGATTACAGTCTAATAGATACAACGGATAACTTAATTTTAACTTGGGATATAAC
>CAZADQ010000110.1:0-1580 GCA_964483965.1 uncultured Candidatus Saccharibacteria bacterium | reverse complement strand
GGAACCGAGCGTGTATAAGACGCTTGCTCTGCCAATTGAGCTAATCACCCTAGTTAAATATATTTTTAAACTTCTTCAGTTAAAAACTCTTCCAGATCTCCCTTTTTCTCCATATCTCTTCTTCTCTGCAATATACTATCTTTTTCTATCATTTGAAGCAACTCCTCAACTACTTCAACTAGAGCGTTTTCCAATGAAAAGGCAATCTCATCAGAAAAATACTCTTTCCCGCTTAAATCTAAGTTAACCTTAACTTCAAAATGATTATCTGGGGCAGTGTTTAAAACTACTCTTGCAAAACACGATCCTTCTGGTAGATTTTTAGCTCTGCTTTCTATTCTTTCAAATTTCTCTTTCGTTAATTCCTCCATACTAGGAGAGAGATCTATATTATCGGAAGTTATTTGATATTGCATAAATATATTTTACCACTCATAACCTGGTATAATCTTCACAAAATATAATAAGGAGGGAGAAATGACTGGGTATGTTACGGTTTGTTACAGCAATCAATCTGAGGAAGTGTTTAAAAGAGCACCAATGAGAATTAGAAATGGTGTAAGAACAAACGAGTTAATTAAAAGGAAGATAAGAAAAAACGAGAAAGAAAACGAAGACTACTACATAAAAACAGATCCAAACTTTGATAACTACACTTACAGCACATGCCACAGATCATTGAGGAAAGTCCTGTTACCCGGAGATATTTTGTTTTTTAGAACACTGTGGAGAGGAAAAGAATATTTTATTGGATACTTTGATATCGTTTATAAATCAACATACAAAGATGATAATAAATGTTATGCCTTACCACAAACGTCATTACTAATACCTGGTTACAGATATGTGATTACACCAAGTTTGGTTCAAAGACTAAATCCAAATGCAAACTTATCAAGAAGTGTTAATGAAAACAGATTCATAAGCTACTACCTAGCAAGATCTTATTTAAAATTAACTCTTGAAAACACAAGATTTTTGAAGTCGGAGCTAGATAAATTTAAACAATCTTAAAACAGGAGAGAAGTACATAAAAACCCATGATATTCTTCTTGGGTTTTTTTGTTGTTATAATGGGTACATGAATAAAATAAAAATATTCTTTTATGTATTTAAAAACAGCATAGTTTCACCCAAATACTATAACGATATATTAAAAGCTAAGTTAGGATTTTCAATAAAATATTTTGTTCTTTTATCTTTTATTCTTTCTTTAATATTTACTTCAATTATAAGCATCCGTGGTGTTCCTGAAACAAAGAAGGGTATCTATGCTTTTGTGGAACAAATTAAAACAATTTACCCAGATGATCTTATTGTAGATTTTAAAGACGGAAGCTGGGAAATAAATAAAGAAGAACCTTACACTATACCGATGCCAAAATTACCCGGTACAACAACCGAAGAGATCCCACAACGTAATCTTATCGTATTAGACAAGAAAGGTACTATAGAGGATTTAGAAACTTACGATACTCTTTCTATCATGAATGAAACAAATTTTGTTTTTAAGGATCAAACAGGAAAAATTACCGCTCAACCTATAAAGAATATTAAAGATTTTTCTTTGGATAAAGCAA
>CAZADQ010000109.1:532-1586 GCA_964483965.1 uncultured Candidatus Saccharibacteria bacterium | reverse complement strand
GATGCAATAAAAGCAAGTATTTCGATACCTCTTGTGTTTGAACCTTCTAAAAAAGGTTGTCCCGAAAGGAGATTACTAGAAACTGCAGTAAAAGGAATTTTTAAATCCTCTATATTTACGCCTTCAGTTACTTTATTTATATAATCAATGAATTTTTTACCTTTTAATAAGCCTGCTTTTAGCTTCGGGTCTGCCATTATCCTAAATAGGTCTTTATAACCGAATCTAAGAAGAAAACTTTCAAGATCGGTAGAGTTCCCTAGAAAACAGTAAAGCCCCCCTACCAGTGACCCCACACTAGTTCCTGCAACAAAGTCTATTTGAATATTGTGTCTTTCAAGAACTTTTAAAACCCCTATATGTGCTATACCTCTCCAACCACCACCTCCAAGAGCCAATCCTATTTTTCTTCTATGCAATGATTTATCTTTCATACTGATTGGACTTATGTTATCAAAAATCTACTTTTTTTGATACAAAGATAGATACTCTTTAATTTCTTTGTTAATATTATATCGTTATGTATATTTCCATAGATATGGGAAGGTCTACCACTAGAGTTGCATCAAGCCTTGATTTAAAGGATATTTCAAAAATTTCTAAGTTTCAAACTAAAGATAATTTGGAGGAACAAAGGAAGTTTATTAAAGATGCGCTGAAGGAAGTTACTGAAGAAAAAAATATAGATGCTATATCTTTAGGATTTCCAGGAATTGCTGATAAAGAAAATAATAAGTTTTTGAAATGTGCTAATTATCCTATTATTAACGGACTTGATTTTTTTAGGCTTTTTCCAGAAGAGTTAAGGAATGTTCCAATAGTAGTAGAAAATGATGCTGCCTTAGGAGCTTTGGGTGAGGCTTACTTTGGTTCTGGAAGAGGAAGAAACATTGTTGCGTATCTCACTTTAAGTACAGGTGTAGGAGGAGCTTTAGTTTCAAAGAAAAGCAAGAGCTTCAATCTATTAAATGCAGAACCTGGGCATCATATAATAAATGAATCTGATGAGGTTTTTGATAAAAGTGGGTTGAATGGTACGTTCGAATCTTATTGT
>CAZADQ010000109.1:0-522 GCA_964483965.1 uncultured Candidatus Saccharibacteria bacterium | reverse complement strand
CAGGTCCTTTCTTTGAAAAAAGGTATGGGCAGAGACCAGATAAAAATGCGGATGAGAAATCATGGAAGATGTATGCATCACACCTGTCTACTGGAATAATAAATATAATTTCAATGTGGAATCCTGAGATTATTGTTTTGGGTGGGGGGGTATCTATAAATAATTTTAATTCTTTTCACCCGTTCTTGCTGCAGGAACTAGGTGCCCAATCTTTTTTTGAGATACCGGAAATTAAGCAGTCGTATTTAGGTGATAATTGCGGAGTATATGGAGGTTTTATTCTCCTTAAGAACTCTGGAATATCAAAGGAGAAATTATGAAATTTTGCATAATATATAAATATACAAGTACCAAGAATAAGTCTGAATTAGAAAGAGAGCTAGAGCAGCTATCTTCAATATTAAATGATTTTGGACACGAGACTTTTATATTTGATAGAGATATAAAAAATTGGCAAAATGTTGAGATTCCTCGTGAAGAGTCGTCAAAAATGGTTTTTGAAACTATGGAAAAATGTAATGG
>CAZADQ010000108.1:0-1598 GCA_964483965.1 uncultured Candidatus Saccharibacteria bacterium | reverse complement strand
TGAGATACACTGAGGCAAAACTTGAGAAAATGTCAGAGGAGCTTTATTCTGACATAGATAAAGAAACAGTTGATTTTGAAATGAATGATCTTCAAAACCTCGAGCCAATATACCTACCATCAAACATACCTAATTTACTACTTAATGGAACTACTGGTATTGCTGTTGGAATGGCAACAAACATACCCCCACACAATCTTGGAGAGTTAATTGAGGGGTTAAATATTTTAATCGATAATGTTGATAAACTTGGAGAACCGCCCAAAAAAGGCTTTAAGGTGGAGGTTCCTTCTATAGAATTCTCTTCTTCTGCTACCGTTGAAGACTTAACAAAGGTAATTCAAGGACCTGATTTTCCAACAGGAGGGATCATTTACGATCAAAAAGAAATGATTCAAATGTATGCCACAGGAAGAGGAAGAGTTGTTACAAGGGCAAAAATGGAAGTAGAGGAGGGAAAAAATGGAAGAGTTAAACTTATAGTTACTGAAATACCCTACATGGTCAACAAATCTACCTTAATATCCAAAATTGCGGATCTTGTAAAAGATAAAAGAATAATTGGAATATCAGATCTAAGAGATGAATCCAACAAAGACGGGATAAGAATCTCTATCGAGCTAAAAAAAGACGCTGTTGCAAACAAAATAAAGAATCAGTTGTATAAATATACTCAACTTCAAAGTGCATTTAACTCAAATTTTGTTGCTTTATTAAACAATGAACCAAAACTTATGACTTTGAAAATGATTCTAGAAGAATTTATAAAGCACAGACAACAAATAATCGTAAGAAGAACAATTTATTTACTCAAGAAGGCAGAGGAGAGAGCCCACATATTGAGAGGTTTAAAAATAGCCTTAGATAATTTAGATGAAGTAATAAAGCTTATCAAATCAAGCAAAGATGCAGATTCTGCAAAAGATGGGTTAATGAAGAAGTTTGGTTTGTCGGAGATACAAGCACAAGCCATATTAGATATGCAATTAAGAAGGTTAGCAGCACTAGAGAGGCAGAAGATAGAGGATGAGTTGAAACAAATACTTGAAACTATAGAGGGATACGAAACTTTATTAATGTCTCCTAAAAAAGTTCTTAATGTGGTTAAAGATGAATTAAATGAAATTAGCAAAAAGTACTCAGATGATAGAAAAACAAAGGTAGTAAAGGGAAAGATAGGGGAGTTGAGTGAGGAAGATTTAATTGTAAATGAAAAGTGCATAGTTACTGTTTCTGAAAGTGGCTACATTAAAAGGTTAAAAGAATCAACATATAAAAAACAAGGAAGGGGTGGTAAAGGAGTTAAAGGACAAGAGCTTAGAGATGAAGATAGTGTTGAGACGATAAAAATATGCAATACACACGATTGGGCATTCTTTTTCACTAATACAGGGAAGGTTTATAAACTTAGAGTGTGGGAAATTCCTGAAACAACAAGAAATGCAAGAGGTACCCCGCTTATCAACTTCTTAAATATGAGACAAGATGAGAGAGTAGAAGCATTCTTAGCAAAAACAATAGAGGAACTTGAAAGCAAAAATGGATTTATATTCTTCACAACAGAATGATTTCTAACTTCATTTTCTATCACACTAAAC
>CAZADQ010000107.1:0-1631 GCA_964483965.1 uncultured Candidatus Saccharibacteria bacterium | reverse complement strand
GCTTCAAAACCTAGTCTATCATCAACCTCTTTTTCCCCCATCCACTCCATATTGCCTTTCTTTCCAGGAACCATAATAATATTTCCATTTCCCGCAAGCTGCCATAAATCTCTATCATTACTTATGATAACAATATCAACCCTACCCTTGAATTTTGTTGCGACTGTACCTATTACATCATCAGCTTCATATCCCTCTACAACTATTTTTTTAATCTTAAAAGCATCTAATACCTCAAAAACCTTAGGAATCTGACTTTCCAAATCACCGTCCATTGGCTTTCTTTGAGACTTGTAAGCAGTAAACTCTCCCACTCTGAATGTGGGTTCTTTTCCATCAAGAGCTGCAACAATGTAATCGGGCTTAACTTGATCCAAGACGTTTATTATCATCGATGTAAAACCATATATTGCATTTGTTGGGTTACCTTCCAAATCTCTAAAAGTTGAAGGGATTGCGTGGTACGCCCTGTGAAGAAAATTAAATGTGTCTATGATAAGAAGTTTTTTCATAAAAAGCTCATAAGAAAAAACTAAATCCTTGGAAACAAAGATTCTGGAAAAACAATTTTTTCTTTTTCAAATATCTCTAGTATCTTCTTAGAAGTATCGGGCATAAATGGCTCCAATAAATTGGATACAATACACAATTCATGTATTTCGTATCTTAAGATCTCCTTAAGTTTCTTATCATCTTCTATACTCCAAGGAGTATTTTCATTTATGTGTTTATCTAAATCAGAAAGCCTTGACCAAATACTTTGAAGAGCAATATCTACTCTAAATTCATGGAAAACTTGGGTTAATTCTTGACTCAAAATGTCATTTTGGTCCACTTTGAAAACAAATGACAGGCTAGACCTTTCTGCAAGTTTAGCAACTCTAGCTACGGTATTTCCTAAACCATTGGCTAAATCTCCATTGTAAATAGCTTCAAAATGTTTTTCAGAAAAGTCAGAGTCCTCGACAATAGGCCCATATCTTAAAAAGTAGTATCTAACAGGGTCAACTCCGTACTTATCTACTAAATCTTTGGGAGCTATAACATTTCCCAAACTCTTACTTATCTTCTTACCATTTAAACTCAAAAAGGCATTAACATAAATATGGTCTGGAACCTCGTAACCAGCTGATTTCAACATACATGGCCATAAAAGTGCGTGCATTCTGGCATTATCCTTACCTAAGAAATGAACTATCTCAGTATCTTTATCCCAAGCTCCAACCTGTAACCCAAATGTTAAGTAGTTAACTAAAGCATCGAACCAAACCCAAATGACATGATCTCTATCAACAGGGCACTCTATCCCCCAAGGAAGCTTTTCTTTTCTTCTTGTTACAGGAATATCCTCTATTGTTTCAATAAATGAATACATTTCTTTATATCTTTGTTTTGGGAGAACAAAATCAATGTTTTTATCAAACAAATCTTTTAAGAAGTCTTTAAATGAAGAGAATTTAAAAAAATAGTTCTCATCCTCAACAACCTGTATATCACTACCCAAATGCAAAGGGCACTTGCCATCTATTAAGTCTTTTTCTGTCTTGTAGGCCTCACAACCCTCACAATAAAGCCCCTTATAAGCTCCTTTATAGATATATTATAATCGGAAAGCTCTTTTTTAAGCAAAT
>CAZADQ010000106.1:0-1651 GCA_964483965.1 uncultured Candidatus Saccharibacteria bacterium | reverse complement strand
ATACTCAAGAGGAAAGAAGGCTTTTTTACGTTGGAATAACAAGAGCCAAGAAATATTTATTTATGACTTTGGGTAAAAACTATGGAGGTAAAAGAGATAACGTTCCCAGTGGGTTTTTAGAAGAAACAGGGTTAGAAATACAGGAAAATAAAATGGAGAAAGGAAAAGAAGAGGGTTCTCAATCAGGATTGTTTGGAATTGAGACAAAATTTAGAGATCCTAAAATTACAAAAATAGAAGGTAGACCCCCTGAATATATAAGCTACTCTCAGGTAGACAACTATCTAATATGCCCTTTAAGATACAAATACTCATATACCTTAAGAATACCTGTTGCTCCAAGCCACTCACTAAACTTCGGAAATACAATACACGAAACTTTAAAGGAATTTCACACTCAGAAGATGTTTGGAAAGAACCCTACTTTAAAAGAGTTAATCGGAATATACGAAAGAAATTGGATTCCCCTTGGGTACATTGACGATAAACATAGAAAACTAAGGTTTGAAAGTGGTAAAGAACTTTTGGAAAAATACTATGAGAAGAATAAAGAGATAAAATCAAAACACCTAGGAATAGAAAAATCCTTTAATTTAGACATAGGGGGAATTAAATTAAGAGGGAAAATAGATAGAATTGATGAGCTACCAGATGGAAGCATTGAAATAATTGACTATAAAACAGGGACAACAAAAACTCAAAAAGACGTAGATCAAGATGTTCAAATGAGCGTATACACTTTAGCAGCAACAGAAGCTTTAGGAATAAAACCAGATATTTTAAGCTTGTATTATGTAGAATCTGGGGCAAAGTTTTCGACTAAAAGAACTCAAAAACAGGTAGATGCACAAAAAGAAATAATTAAAAATGTAGTAAAAGGAATAAAAGATAAAAATTTCGAAGCTACTCCTGGAAGACACTGCACCTGGTGTGACTACAAAGATCTTTGTCCCTTTGCGGATAAAAGTTAGAGAGGGATTGTAAATAATTTAGATATGAATTTAAGAATTGGGTTTGTATATTTTATATAGTTATAGGGAAATTCAACATCTTCCCCACCAAACTTCTCCTTAAAATGACTGAACCCTCCCCAATTTTTCGTAGACATTGGAAATCTTGGATCGTATTTTCCTTCCAAATCCAATACTTTATAACCCAACCCCTTGAAGTAGAGAATTGATTTCCATAAAAGCTCGTACCCAGCTTTTGTCTTTAACCCTCCCTCTGAAGTCCCTCCTGTTGAATACAGAACCATATCTCCGTTGCATAAGTAAAACTTTCCGCTTAACAACTCCCCTTCTTTATCAAAAGATAAAACAAGATGGCATTCTTTTCCAAATACCTTTATTTTTGTCTCCAAATCCTTTAGAGGTTGTACATAGAAATTTTTTCTCCTTCCTGTTTTTTTAACTAAATTAAAGTATGTTTCCACCTTTTCCTTCAAAGGATTTTGATAAAATCTTGTCACTGTGCCTTCTCTTTGAGCTCTCTTTATGGAATATTTTCCCCCATGAGAAACACTGTTCCAAAGGTCTTCTTCAGGTTTCGTTAAATCTATATATATCGTAGAAGGAGGTGAAAGAGGAAAATTGCTTTTTACATATTTTCTATCATCAAATATCTTTGTATCTTGTCCTATAAAAGGCTCTAT
>CAZADQ010000105.1:0-1752 GCA_964483965.1 uncultured Candidatus Saccharibacteria bacterium | reverse complement strand
GACCTCCACAATGTCAATGTGGCGCTCTAACCGACTGAGCTAACCGCCCTTAGAAAATCTAAACTTGGACCTAAAAGATTACTTCTTCTTAGGCGTCATTACCTTATCAATAATACCGTACTTAATAGATTCGTTTGTATCCATCCAATAATCTCTATCCATATCTCCCTTTACCTTATCTAACTTCTGTCCTGTTTGTTTTGATATTGCTTCTGCATATTGATCTCTAAGTTTTAGCATATGTTTTGCAGTTATTTCAACGTCGCTTGCCTGCCCCTCTACCCCACCTATTACTTGGTGGATCATTGTATGAGAACCTGGAAGAGCGTATCTTTTTCCTTTTGTTCCTGCAGCTAAAATTAAGGCTCCAGCTGATGCCGCTAAACCTACATTTATTGTAATAACATCGTTTTTAACGTGTTTTATAGTGTCATACATTGCCACTCCGGCATAAACCTCTCCCCCCGGAGAATTGATGTAAACACTAATATCCTTGTCAGGATTTTGGCTCTCCAAGAATAAAAGTTGGGCTATAAATGTATTTGCTACTCCCATATCAATTGGTCCGGTAACAA
The DNA here is from genome assembly GCA_964483965.1 of uncultured Candidatus Saccharibacteria bacterium. Lineage (GTDB taxonomy): Bacteria > Patescibacteriota > WWE3 > UBA101185 > UBA10185 > JAAZNV01. Next base: position 1,177 of record CAZADQ010000105.1, on the reverse strand, counting down.
ATACGATAAAATCTTTTAATAATCTGGAATATATATCATAAGATCTTTCCATTCCGTTTTGATCTTTTTCTATAACAATAGGTACTAACGTATTATTTATGCTCATATTTTTCTCCTTCTGTTTCTTCAATTAATTTACTAATTAATTTATTCTTTTGAAGAATTGTCTTTATGTATAATCTTTGCATTGGGTCTTCAAACTTCTCTCCAACGTCTTTATCTCCTACTGCTCCTATCATATCATCGATTTCTTTGTCAGTAATTTCTACTTTTTCTTCAACAATTAAGTGAGAAAGGACAAACTCAGCTTTTATATTCTTCTCTGCAATCTCATTGTATTCTTTCTTTAAATCATCAACTGTTTTTTCCTGGGCTTTAAGATATTTTTCTATAGGAAGTTTGATAGTCTCAAGTTGTTGCATTAATCTTGTCATTAATCTATCTGTTTCTTCTTCAATTAAAATATCTGCAATTTCAACATTTGATTTCTTCAACAGTACTTCAATTATTTCATTAGCCCCCATATGCACGTGATCGTGTTCTTCTTTGTTTTCTTCTGTTTTTAATTCGCCTTTTTTAAGTTTTTCTAGTTTTTCGATTTGAGATTTATCTGTTTTATCTTTGTAGTAATCCTTTAAAGCTTTTTTGTATTCTCCCATCTTAATTTCTGGTCTTGTAGCAAATTCTGCAGTAAATTCCAAGTCTTTTTCTATATCAAATTCTTTTATCTCAACTTTAGGATTAGACACAGGCATTATCTTGTTTTCTTTTAAAGCTTGGGGATAGTAGGTTTGCAATAAAGTATTTATCGCGTCTCCGTAGAGGTGAGAGTTTCCTATCTTGTTTACTACCATTTCTCTAGGAGCAGAACCCTTTCTAAATCCTTCTATTTCGGTATTTTCTATGGCTTTTTGTACTTCTTTTTCATAGAATTCCTTAACAATGGAGTTTTCCAAAGTTATAGTTAATTTCATAGTTGATTTTGGTAATTTTTCTATTTGTGTTTTCATAGCGTAGATATTGTATCACAAGAAACTAACTAATTACTCCTGATCCTATACATAAATTTTTAATATAAAAAACAGCATATTGTCCGGGTGTAACTCCAGTTTGTGCTTTATTAAATTTAATCAGATACACACCCTTTTTTTCTTTCTCTGGGATAAGAAGAGCGGGG
>CAZADQ010000104.1:0-1769 GCA_964483965.1 uncultured Candidatus Saccharibacteria bacterium | reverse complement strand
ATCCCTATAGTTACTAGTAATATTGGAATAATTTTCTCTAGTGTATTTTTACTTTCTTTCAAATCTAATTCTATGGATACATTTATCTCTTTTTCTTCACCACCTACCGCTAACCTCTGCTCTGTTATAAAGTTTTTATAGGAGATTTTAAGATTATGTTCTCCCTTTTCTACATCCTTAAAGATAACTTCTCCATTTTTATCCGTAGTACCTTCTCTTGGATTAGAGAATATCTGAACCTTTGCTCCTTCAAGAGGATCATCGCCGTTTAATAATTTAATTAAAATGTCGTAATTATTTATCTCTTTAGTCTTATCTTCATAAGAATTTTCATTTTCTTCTTCTATTTCACAGGGAAATGTTAGTTCCCATCCAATTGTTAAGTTATTTAATATGTTTGGATATTTATCTATGTTGTTATCAATAATTAGTTGATAAAAGCTTCCATTTCCATAAACTTCTTTAGATATTTTCCACAAAGTATCTCCGGACGATATAGTATGGGAACACTTATTAGGTTTGGCATTTTCTATCGATATGCTTGTAATATCTATGTAGTTACCTTGATTAAGAAAGCTGGGAGAGTGTTCTGTCAGAGTGGTAGCGGATTTTACTGCTGACCAAATTCCGTCTCTACATCCATTTTTCCCTTTTACTCTAAAGTAATAAGTAGTTCCTGGATTTAAATTATTAATTTTGTATTCTTGATTGTCAGCGGGATTAGGACCGAATTTTATTCTGAATTCATCGGCTGATTCTCTTGTTGAATAATCGAGATAATATTTATCTAAATTTTCGATTGATGTAAAAAATATAGTTATACTATTTTTATCAGAGATTGTTTTATATATATTCGGAGTTCCTCTGGGTTTGCTTTTTGAACATTCGGAATCGTTATCTTCATTGTTTTCTGTTTCTTGAAATGTTGCAGTGACTTCTAAATTATCTTGAATGTTTGTATCAGTTCTTGACGCTGTAGTTATCTCATCGCTCCATTTCAAGAATTGGTACCCACTATTTGCTATTGCTGTAACTTCAGAAGCATCTTCTCCTTGAGTTATTGTTTGAGGAGTTGATCCAGAAATGTAGCCACCACTTCCTGCCAAATAAGTTAATGTGTATTCAAACTCGTACGTAAAAGTTGAAACAGAGGAGTAGTTTCCAACTTCATCACAAGCTATAGCTTTTATGGTTGTTGGGCTTGATATAGTGATTTCTTGGGAGTAGGTTGTTCCAGTAGAACATGATGGAGATGAACCGTCAGTTGTATATTTAATTAGAGAACTTCCATCAGAAGTTATAGATATGTTTTGACTTGAGTCGTAAGATCCTGCTGTTGGGTTTGCAGTTGGATCATCTGGGTTTGTTACATCTATAGTGACATACGAGCTATCAGTTGTTTCAGAATAATTTAGATCTAAATTACCAGCACCTATTATGAAGTCGATAATACCATCAGTATCGTTTTCATTAACTACAAAAGACACTGTCCAATCATTTCCTTCATTTGAATAATCTACACTATTAGATATTTCTGACCCTCCAGAATAAAAAGAGAAACTTGGAGACGAAGATATATCTCCTGTTGAAGAGAAGGTTAGTGTTACTGTATCTCCAGCTTTAGCTAAATTTGTTAATGATTGTTTGTTTTAAAAACTACTTGACAAATACTTTATTATGTAGTATAATAATAAAGTAGTCACCAAACAACTAGTAATCATAAAATAATTTTATGGAGGTAATTAGTATGAACGGTTTAACTTTATTAG
>CAZADQ010000103.1:0-1779 GCA_964483965.1 uncultured Candidatus Saccharibacteria bacterium | reverse complement strand
TAAACACCTTGCACGAGCTTGCAAAAAAGACTGATGAAGATTTAGAAGACATTAAAAACATTGGAGAGAAGTCACTTCAAGAAATTAAGGATTTATTATCAAAAGAAGGTTTTAGGAAATAGAATTATAAAGGCAAGCTTATGAGACATAGAGTTGTCAAAAAAACATTGGGAAGAAATACAGGTCAAAGAAAAGCTTTAATGATAAGCTTATCTGAACATTTAATTGAACAGGGAAAGATAAACACAACTCTAGCAAAAGCTAAATATTTAAGACCTGTTATTGAAAAAATAATTACTAAAGCTGTAAAGGCTGTAAAAACTGATAATAAAATAACAAAATTTAATGCGGTAAAGTTACTTAGAAAATACTTAAAGTCAGAGTCAGCAATAAAGAAACTATTAGATGATGTGGCTCCAAGGTTTAAGGATAGGCCAGGAGGATACACAAAAATAGTAAAGACAGGAAATAGAGATGGGGACAAAGCTGCAACTGCGAGAATAGAATTAGTATCAACAATTGAAGAAACAAAGGAAAAGCTTAAGAAAAAAGCTATAAAGAAAGATGAAGACAAAACCAAATAAAACAACATTTTTAAACATAAAAAATAAGGAAGAGGTTTGGCATTTAATTGATGCAAAAGATCAGATATTGGGGAAAGTCTCAGAGAAAATAGCAAATATGTTAATAGGTAAAAACAAGGCTCAATACACCCCTACTCAAAACTGGGGGGATAAAATAGTAGTTATAAACGCAGAAAAGATAATAGTTACAGGAAAGAAACTTAAAGATAAAAAATATATTCACTACACAGGGTTCCCAGGAGGCTTAAGAACAGAAAATCTAGAAGATTTATTAGCAAGAAAACCTGTAGAAATAATTAAAAAAGCTGTTTCCGGGATGCTTCCTAAGAACAAATTAAGAAAAGATATGATGTCTAATTTATATATTTACAAAGGTGAGCAACATCCTCATCAAGCTCAATTAACAAAATAACATGGCTAAGAAAATTACAGAAAAAAAGAAAACCAAAAAGGTAGAGGAAGAAACCAAAAAGAAGATTAAAACAAAGAAAAAGGATGTTGTTAAGAAAATTGCTAAAGAAGACAGCACAGGAGAAAATATAAAAATAAAAGAAGAAAATATTTTAGATGAGAAAGAGGTGCTGAAAAAGGAAAAGCCTAAATCTCTTAAGAAGGATTTTATCTCCGGTACTGGTAGAAGAAAAACTTCTGTAGCTAGTGTTTTTTTGTGGCAGGATAAAGGAGATTTTATTGTTAACGGTATGCTTTTAGAAGATTATTTCCCAAGCGATGTTGACAAAACAAAATGGGCAAGACCTTTTCATGCAATAGGAGTGTCTCATCCAGAGGCTAAGTATTCAGCAAGTATAAAAGTGTCAGGGTCAGGAAAACCATCTCAGCTCGACGCTGTTGTTTTGGGAATTTCCAGAGCTCTAGCTAAAATAGACGAAGAATTTGATAAGATTCTAAGAAAACAAGGTTTTATGACAAGAGATTCTAGAATGGTAGAAAGAAAGAAACCTTACTTACATAAAGCAAGAAAAAGACCTCAATACTCAAAAAGATAATATTAAAAGAATATTTTTCCTACTCTTCTTTGCCAGACAGAAATGTATTTTCTATATCTTCTACTGCTTTAATTATATATTTAAGTTTTTCTTTCAACTGACTTTTTTTACTTTTCTTAAGATGAAGAAATGTAACATCATATACTTGAGATATTGAATCTAATATCTTCAAGGAAGGCATGCATCTT
>CAZADQ010000102.1:0-1882 GCA_964483965.1 uncultured Candidatus Saccharibacteria bacterium | reverse complement strand
GGGCTCAGTACTATAGCGGTTTTGATTACAAGGAAGGTTCTACAGATAAAAAATCATTTTTAACTATCCTTGGCAGTAAGTTGTTGGAGAGAATTTTTTCTTTCAAAAAAGAAGATTTACCTCCTCTTATAAAAGAGTTAGGAAGTTCATTAGATCAAAGACACGTTCAAGTATATTTCTCAAATAGTTCTTTGAATTTTCTATTGAAGGAAAAGAGATGGGACGGTGGTTTAGTTGATGTTGAAGGAGATTATCTTAATGTAGTAAATGCCAATCTCGGAGGAACAAAATCAAATTATTATGTTGAAAACAAGATGACTTATGAAATAAATTCCATGACTAGGGACGGTCTTTTGAGAGCAAATCTTTATCTTGATTACAAAAATAACGCAGAGAATGATGCCTGGCCGGGTGGTCCTTACACTAATTACTTAAGAGTTTTAACAAAAGATGGAACAAAACTTACCGGAGCTAAGATTATATACAACGACAGTGTAGAGGTAGATATTTTTAAAGAAATAATCGTATCTAAGGTTGGAAACAAGAATTCCTTTGAAACCAGTTTCAAGCTTGATCCTAAAAATTCTGTAAGAGTGATCTTTAGCTACGATCTTCCTACTAGTTTATCCATTTCAAAGGATTTGAGTAAATACAACTTTTTGTGGCAAAAGCAGTCAGGTGTTAGTGATGACGAGTACTACTTTACTTTCAATCCCCCGTTTGGATCATTAATAGAAGCCAAGAGCGATAGTCTTAGTATTGTTGGTGATTCAGTTAAGTCTAGTGGTACTTTTGAGAAAGATTTGGACTACTTTATACTTTTAAAATAATATAATTTATATTTTGGTATTGCCGAATCTATCTTTGAGCCATATAATTTAAATCAATGTCTTTACCTGATATGCCCCAATCCAATAAACAACATCCAGTTCCTCAGAACATAATGGATGTGGAGTTTAAACTTATAGGTGATTTAACAATGCGCCAGTTCACATATTTGTTTGTTTTGGGCATTATGGCATATTTATCCTACCTCGTTGTGTACGGTTTATTTAAATGGCCTCTTGTTATCTCATTATGTATTTTAGGATTGGGTCTTGCTTTTGTGCCTGTTGAAGAACGTGGTTTAGATGAATGGATAGTTAATTTTTTTAAAGCTATAAACACTCCTACTCAAAAAATTTGGAAAAAAGAACCACAACTTCCTACTGCCTTTCTCTACGATAATTTAGCTGTTGTTAAACAAGAAATGATAACTCTTGCACCAACATCAAGTAGAAGAAAACTTGAAGAGTATTTAAGAAATAAATCGGATGATGGCAACGAGGATCCTTTGGATATTCCTGAGAGAGATTATGCTATGAAAGTTAGACAAGCTTATCCCGATACCCCCATGCTTCCACAAGGTCTTGGGGTAGGTGTTATTGTAGACGAACCGATAATTTCATTTAAAGAACAAGATTTTCCAAGAGTTCCATTAGAAGATGAAAAAGTAGAAGAAGAAAAAGAAAAAATAGAGATAGAAACCAAGAAAGAAGATAAGGAAAACAAAGATACCGATAGACAGGCAGAAGATAGAGTTAAAGTACAAGTAGGTGCTCAGAAGAGAAATATGCCTGTATCTAACGAAATTATGAAGGGAAAGGTCTCTGATTATAGAGGATTTGAACTTCCAAAAAGATTTGAATCTAGGGAGGCTAACATTGGATATAGCCCTATTACACCTGATATGCATTCAGGAAGAAAATTTGTTAATTTAGTTCCTTCTCACGGTGAGCTAGTTCTTCCTATAAGAGGAGAAAGAATGTTAAAGACATCCGATGATTCGAATCTTGAAGAAGGTTTGGATGCGAAGGCTAAGAAACTTAACGAATTACTTGAA
>CAZADQ010000101.1:0-1907 GCA_964483965.1 uncultured Candidatus Saccharibacteria bacterium | reverse complement strand
AACCAATTTTTCTCTGGATATGACTTCTCTCTTTTTTCATTAAAAAAAGCTAGGGAGATTTCTAACCTAGGTAAAACAATATTTTTAGTAGGGGGAACAGGCTTCTACATTGATCTATTTACTGGAGATATAAGACCTTCAAAAGTTAAGCCTGACTTGGAATTTAGATTATCTCTAGAAAAGATGTCTCTTCCTGAATTACAGCAAAAACTACTTGTTCTGAATAAAGATATTTACTTAAAAATTGATCAAAAAAACAAAGTTAGATTAATAAGAGCAATCGAAAAACTTTTAGTAAAAGATGTAAATGAAAACACTCTTCCATATCTTAAGAATTTTGAATTTGTATATATTGGACTGGATGCTCCAAGGAACGCATTGTATAAGAAGGCAGATGTATGGGTTGAGGAGATATGGAGAAATGGATTGGTTGAGGAGATACAAAACTTACGTAGTCTTGGTTACGAAGATAGTCCAAAGATTAAGGGATTGGTTTATAGAACGGGTTTAAAATATTTAGGTAATGAAATAGGCGAGAAAGACGCAATAGAGAGGATAAAGTTTGATATTCATTCTTATATTAGAAGGCAGCAAACTTGGTTTAAGAGGAAAAAAGATATTATATGGGTAGATATTACACAAGACGATTTTAGAGAAATAATATACAATATTGTTAAGGAGAAAATGAAAAATGGATAAACAGGTTGTAGTTTCTACTAAAACAATAATTATCACGCTACTCCTAATTTTAGGAGGATACGTTGTCTATAGACTCGGATCCGTAATTGGAGTTTTGCTGATGGCAATTTTATTGGTTATTTCAATAGAGCATTCTGTTAAATACTTTATGAAACTGATTGTGTTTAACAGACATATTTCACGAGGTATCGCAGTTCTAATATCCTACCTTATATTAATACTGGTTCTAGGTATAACTATTACTTTCATCTTACCTCCAGTTGTTATAGAACTTCAGAAAATTATCACTAGCCTATCTTCTTTTATTAGACAAAGTGAGTTATCTGGAAATTGGCAGATATCTTTTGGTGACGTTTTGCCTGAGGTGTCAAAGATTTCTGGAGGTTTTTTGTCTGCCACTATGTCAGTTTTTACAAATGTTGCCACTTTTATTAGTTTGCTTGTAATTTCTATTTACATGTCTTTGGATTGGAAGAATATTAAAAAGAGCTTTATTTCAATTTTTCCTGAAAAAGTTGAAAGTGATGTTGAAGATACGATAAACGAGATAGAGGAGAAAGTTGGTCATTGGATTAAAGGACAGTTACTTCTTATGCTTGTGATAGGACTAGCTAGTTTTGTTGGACTTTCTATACTTGGTGTTAGATATGCTGTGGGGTTGAGCTTGATGTCAGGTATTTTTGAAGCTATTCCAACAATAGGACCTATTCTTTCAGCTGTTTTAGCCGGTGTAATTGGATTTTCCGATTCTCCAGTTAAAGGTATAGGAGTTATTGCATTGTATGTTGTCATTCAGCAGTTAGAGAATAACATCTTAGTTCCAAAGATAATGGAAAAAGCTTCTGGATTTAGACCACTTGCTATTCTTTTGGCTTTATTGGTTGGAGCTAGCTTTTTTGGAGTGATTGGAGTTATATTTGCAGTTCCTACTATGATGATACTTTCAATAATCTTGAAGAGATTCTTGCTTTCAAATGAATAGTATAAGCTAGTTTAAAATAAATGGGCACAGGAAGCCCGTAAGCCAGATTCTGTTTTAACTAATCATCTATCTATGCCCCATCTTTATACCTTGTCGAGCAAACTTAAAACGGTATGTTCGTGGGTTTCTGCAGGGTGGGATTGCCCGTTTCACTCTTTTTCCATGCTTAAGCAGACGGAAAAAGCTCGTCTCTGTTGCTCTCAGAAGATGTTAATTCACCTTCTGC
>CAZADQ010000100.1:0-1972 GCA_964483965.1 uncultured Candidatus Saccharibacteria bacterium | reverse complement strand
TGAGGTAACTACCGGAGCTCAAAGAGAGCACAGATATGACGTTTTGGTAAAACAAGCAAAAGAAAAAGGAATCAATGTGGAATCTATAGAAGATTACCTTAATTTCTTTAGATATGGGTGCCCTCCCCACGGGGGAGTAGGAATCGGACCTGGTAGGATAGTTATGAAGATACTGGATTTGATAAACGTTAAAGAAGCCACTTTTTTACCAAGGGATGTTAGAAGATTGAGGCCCTAAGGAGTTAGATAACTTATGCCTTTATCATTTCCTAGAAAAGTAATTTTATACGTTATTGAAGTAGGAATAAAAGTACTTTGGATTATTGATTTAATTACTAACTTTAGTATTAGGATATTTGCTCTCTGGACTAGAAATATATTAGCTTTCATCGTTTCCTTTGCTTTTCTCATATTTTTAGGCTACGCCCTGTCTACTGGATATTTAAATGAAGTGGCTGAAGGTTTACTTTTTTCTACAGGTTACAGTGGAAATTTAGCAAAAACTTATCCCTTATTGGTTAAATTGATTCCTTTTCCACAAATTACATCTAAATCTGTTCTTGTAATGGATAAAAACAAAAATAGAGTTTTGTATGAAAAGAATTCCCATGAAACGATGGTACCCGCTTCGACAGTTAAATTAATGACAGCTCTTGTTGTATTGGATTTATATGATTTGAATGAGGAGCTCGTTGTTTCTAAAGAATGTACTGAGGTAGAGGGGACAAAAGCTTGGTTTCCTGAAAAAAGTAGATTTAAAGTTAAAGATCTTTTTAATGCTATGTTGGTAGGGTCTTCTGGTGACGCAGCTTGTGTTTTGGCTACTTCAAGAGTAACTGAAAAAGAATTTGTAGATTTAATGAATAGAAAAGCTAGGGAAATAGGAATGAATTCAACTGTTTTTTCAAATCCCATTGGTTTGGATAATATTAGTGGGGGGCATTATTCAACAGCTAGTGATCTATATAAGCTTGCAGTTTATTCTCTTTCAAAGAGTCTTATCGAGGAATCAGTAAAGACAAAATTATTTGTTTTGTCATCATTGGATGGAACTTTTATTACAAGTATTTACAACACAAATAGATTATTGTGGGATATACCTCAAACTGTTGGAGTAAAAACAGGAACTACGGAAAGTGCTGGAGAAGTGTTGATATACGAGTATAGAGATGAAAAAAAGGATTTGATTATCATAGTTATGGCAAGTACAGATAGATTTGGAGACACAAAAATGATTTTGGATTGGGTTTTTGATAGTTATTCTTGGGAGTAATTTTGGAACTAATATTTTTTAACTTATTTAACCATTTACTTCTATTTTTAAGGTTGATCTTTTTGAATCTGCTTTGTATATTGTCCACTAACCGCTGGAAAATATATCGCTATATCTCCTCCAGAGGTTCCTCTTGTTGTATAAGTTCCACTGAATACATATATAGGTTGCATGTAAGTTTGATATTTTGGAGTTTCATAATAAGCTAGATAAATATTATCGATTAAGATTTTTTCCACATCTGCAGGTGAATACGACTCAAAGGGATTTGATCCTCTTGGTATAACTTTTGATATTACCCCCCTTCCTTCCGTAATAGCCTTCCAAGCATCTTGAACTGTTATTATTGGATAACTTGCTTTTGTTGGGGAAACTATCTCCCAGTAATACACATCCATAATTGGATTGTTCATAGGATTGGCATTACTAGATGGTCTCCTTACATATAATCTCAAAAGTCCTTTTGATGGATCAGGGCCTAATATATCGTATTCATCAATTGATCTATAAAGAATACATTTATGACATTGGACAAACGGCCTTTAATGATGCTTTCCGTTTGCAACTTCAGAACAATGTACGTTGTTCATTTGCGTCTGATCTTGCACTATCAGAACTAGCCTACAACAAAAATGATCTGGAAAAATATTTCATAAACTACAATACTTGTATTGACACAACCTACAAGATACCAGAAAA
>CAZADQ010000099.1:0-2033 GCA_964483965.1 uncultured Candidatus Saccharibacteria bacterium | reverse complement strand
TTGGTAAATATATTGGTAGGGTAACAAATAATGAAGCGGAGTATAAAGCTGTAATAGAAGGATTAATAACTTGCGAGAAAGAGAGCTTAGTAGAACTAAATTTTTTTATAGACAGCTTACTTGTAGTTAACCAGCTAAATGGGGATTTTAGAGTAAAAGATAAAAAGATTAAAATATTTTGGAATAAGGTAAAAACACTAGAAAAGAATTTTAAGAAAGTTACTTACACTCATATACCAAGAACAAAGAATTTCCATGCCGATAGAATTGTAAATGAAGTTCTAGACTCACTTTAAAAACTTATGGAAAAAGGAAAACATAATCTCTGTGCTAAAGCTATTATTAAAACTCTATCATATAGCGGGGTATTTAATTACCCATTGAGCTTTTATCAAATATATACAAATCTAATTTCCAAAAACTACTTCTCAGGAAAAAAGATAAAAAAAGAATTAAAAGATCTAGAGAAAAAAAATATTTTAAAAAAATTAGATAATAAGTATATTCTGAGTAATCTAGATTCAATAGACTGGGTTGAAAGAGAAAAAAGAACAAAAGAAAAAATCAAAGAAAATTCCTATATATTTTACTATTTAAGAAAAATCCCATGGATTATGATGATTGCCTTAACGGGGTCTTCTGCAAATCTCAATATGGATGAGAATGCTGATATCGACATTATTTTTATAACTAGAAAAAATAGGTTGTGGTTAACAAGAGGTATTGTATTTTTAATTCTTCTTGTACTAAACAAACTTCCTAAAGATCAAGGAAAAAGAAGGGTGTGCCCGAATATATTTATTGATGAAAGAAACCTATCTTGGGCAAAGAAAAAAAGAAACTTATATGTCGCTCAAAACATTATGTCAATACAACCAATATTAGACAAAGATAATACCTACTTAAAGTTTGTTCATGCTAATAAATGGATTAAAAAATACTACTATAATCTTAAAATTAACTTACCAAAAGATATAACAATTTCAAAAAGTTCTAAAAGCTTTATTCTAAATTCGATAGAAAAATTAGTTAAAAATCTTCAGTTCTTGTATATGAGAAAAAAAATAAGTAAAGAAATAGCTACAGATAAATTAATCCACTTTAATAAAAACGACAACAGCAAATGGATTATTGCTAAATACAAGAAAATCTTAAAAGTAACTTGCAGTACTTTTTAAACCTCTTACATCATTCCGTCCATACCAGACATACCTGCACCTGTAATATTCCCCTCTTTCTTTGGTATTTCTGTTACTAGACACTCAGTTGTAATTATCATAGTAGCTGCAGAAACGGCATTCTGAATAGCACTCCTTGCTACTTTTGCAGGATCAATAATTCCCGATTCAACCATATCCACATAATCCATTTTTAACACATCAAATCCTATGTTTTTGTTCTTTTCATCTTCCGATCTTCTTTCTACTTCAGCCAATACTTTTCCATCATCCAAACCTGTGTTTTTAATTAAAAGTCTAATAGGTTGTTCCAATGCTTTATCAAGTATCTTAACTGCTATCTGTTGATCTCCCTCAAGTTTTAGGTTTTTCAAGGACTCTCTTGCTCTTAAGAAAGAAATGCCCCCACCAGGAACAACTCCTTCCTCTACAGCAGCTTTTGTTGCATTAACAGCATCTTCAACTCTAAGTTTTAACTCCTTTAACTCAGCCTCCGTTGGAGCTCCTACCTTTATAACAGCAACGCCGCCGCCAAGCTTGGCTAACCTTTCTTGAAGTTTTTCTTTATCATAATTTGAAATCTCTTTTTCTATCTGCGTTCCTATCATCTTTACTCTATCTCTAATTACCTTCTCATCCCCCTTTCCCCCAACTATAGTGGTATCATCTTTATCTGAAATTATTCTATCTGCTCTTCCTAAATCCTCTACAACCACAGAATTCAATTTCTTTCCTGTATCTTCACTTACAAATGTCGCTCCAGTAAGAACAGCTATATCTTCAAGTAAAGCCTTTTTGTTATCCCCAAATCCTGGAGCCTTAACAGCAGAAACATTCAAAACTCCTCTTAATTTG
>CAZADQ010000098.1:0-2049 GCA_964483965.1 uncultured Candidatus Saccharibacteria bacterium | reverse complement strand
CGAAGACCAGTGCTCTAATCCGCTGAGCTATGGGGGCTTAAGATTTTCTATCACTTACATTATACCTAAAAATAAGTGTTAAAATTATCTTTATGAGTAGAACCTCTAAATTATTAGCAATTCTTTATATTATCTTTGTAATATTTTCTTTTATCTTTGTAAAATCGACTCTTAAAGAAGAGGAGGTTATAGAAAGAAAAGAAGACAAAAAACAAACAGAAGATGTCTACGATTTTAATGCTGTTCTAATTTATGATAATGGAAAAGAAATTAAAGAACTTAAGGAAAAAATGAGAAACACAGATACCATATTAGAGTTTCTAAAAGAGTTAAGAGATCACGGCAAATTAATATACGAGAAAACAGATTATACATACGGAATACAGATAGATTCTGTTAATAAAATAATTCCATCTGATAATTATGTGTGGAGTATCTTCTTAAATGGGGAAGATGTAACTAAGGATATTGGCAAAATTAGAGTGCAAAAAAATGTTACTCTTGAATTAAAGATTATAGAAAAAAAGTAGTAACAGTAACAAAATCCTATTTTTTATTCGTATCTTAATGCCTCTACTGGATCTTTTTGGCTAGCTTTAGCTGCAGGGTAAGTTCCAAATATTACTCCAACAACTATCGAAAAACCCAGAGACATAAGTATTGCCCAAAATGGAATCTCTGCTCTGATAAAAGATCTAGCTATTAAAGTACTAACCCACCCAAACAAAAGTCCTAAAATACCGCCTGTAAGACTAATTAGCACCGCCTCTATAATAAATTGTCTTTTTATATCCTTTGAAGTAGCCCCCAAAGCCTTTCTTAAACCAATCTCCCTAGTTCTCTCAGTGACCGAGACAAGCATAATATTCATTATTCCTATTCCACCAACCAGAAGAGAAATACTTGAAATTGCTGCTAAAGCTATAGTTAAAACATTAAGAATTCCTTCTATGGAAGATAGGATATCTTCTTGAGTCATTGCTGAAAATTCATCACTTTTAAGGTCTCTAAGCATTGCTAATTCTACCTGCTCTGTTGCTTCCTCAAGACTAACATTACTCTTAGCCTTTACTGCTATCGACATAATGCTTGAACTATCAAACATATCTAAAGCTGTAGTGTAAGGAATAATTATAGACTCATCATAATCAGGATTCTTTTTTCCTAAAATTCCTACTATTTCGTATGATTTTCCATCGATTTTTACCTTTTTTCCTAAAGCGCTCTCCTCACCAAACAACTCTTCACCAATCAAGTAACCTATGAGTCCCACTCTTGCACTACTTCTCTCTTCCATTTTGTTAAAATACCTACCCTTCTCAGCAGATATGTTAAAAATATCCCCAGACTGATAATTCATCCCCATCAACATTCCGTAATAACTGTGTGATTTATATTTTACTGTCTGTGCAAGTTGAACAGCTGGGGTAACATAATCTATATAATCTTTCGCATAAGAATTAATAAGATCAACATGTTCTTCTTTTAAATTAGTGGTCGAAAAACTTTTACCCATTTCTCTAAAAGCACCACTTCCGGAACCAACGTTGCCACTAACAATAAATATTAAATTGGAACCCAAGCTTTCAAACTGATCTTCAACATAATTTTGAACACCTTGAACTAAAGAAACTAGCGATACTACGGCAAATACACCAATTATAACCCCAAGCATTGTTAAGAAAGTTCTGACCTTATTTAAACTTAAAGAGTTTAACGAAGTATTTATTGTTTCTTTAATATTCATTTACTATCTCCCCATCTCTTAATACTAGTTGCCTTTTTGCTATTTTCGCTAAATCATCATCGTGGGTAACAAGAACAATAGTAACCTTCTTTTTATTTAGTTCTAAAATCATTTTTACAATCTCTTCCCCTGTTTTTGAATCCAAATTTCCTGTAGGTTCGTCGGCAAATATCAAGGATGGGTTGTTTACTAACGCTCTTGCAATTGCAACTCTTTGTTTTTCTCCTCCTGACAGTTCATTAGATTTATTGGATAATCTATGTTTTAACCCGACTTGTTCAATAACTTCTAAGGCCATATTT
>CAZADQ010000097.1:0-2083 GCA_964483965.1 uncultured Candidatus Saccharibacteria bacterium | reverse complement strand
AAGAGGATCTAACGACCATCTTGCTGCAACTCTTATATTGAAACGCTATTTTGATGAGACCTCATCATAAAAGATACCGTATAGTCAATTTATGGAATTTATATTCTTTTAGATATAGAATCTACTTATTGAAGGGTAGAAATTATGTATAAAAAATATTTTGAAGGAAAAAAAGCTGCTTTTTTCGATCTTGATGGAACTATTGTAAAAGATACTTTAGATCTAAAGGCCAACGCAATACAAAAAACACTTGATGATAACGGGTACGGATATATAAATGCAGAAGATTACAGGTTTGACGGGTACCCTTTTAATTTATCCTGGGAAGTCATTTTTGATGTTTATGAAATAAAAGATAAGAATAAATTACTAGAGATGATTAGCTCGTCTCAAAAAAACTACTTAGAATTAATTAAGAATTCAACTGTAGAAATTACTGAAGGCTTCTGGGATTTGGTATACGAACTTAAAACTGAGAAGGGATTTAAACTAGCAATGGTCACAAGCTCTACCAGAGAACAAACAGAGATCTTAATGGAAAAGCTAGAGATAGGAGATGTTTTTGACTCTGTAGTGTGCGGAGATGAGATTAAAAAAATGAAACCAAATCCAGAGATTTATATAAAAGCTGCAAAAGAGTTGAATTTAAAAACGCGGGAGATTGTTGTTTTTGAAGATTCTGTGGCCGGTGTTGAGTCTGCCAAAAATGCCAACATGGACGTAATAGTCATATGGAATAAAAAAACACCGCAGGAATTGTACAAAGGGAAAATTTTGGATTTTATGTCAGACTTTACACCACTTCCAGGAAATTTAGATGAAACAAAAATAGAACAAATAGCAAAGAGTCTCCAAAAAGCACACCAGGAAAACAGATAAGAGCACTTAAATTTTTAGTATAAACATCACTAACTACCCACTTTACAATCCACATTGCTTGATAAATGTGGATAACTTCTGTACTTTGTATAAATACTGCTCTACTGATTCCCAAAAAAAGACTGCCTCTGTAATTTTGCGAGTAATCTTGTACGAAGATGCCTTTTTAACGTAGATATAAAAAAACAAATTAAATTAATCAGAAATGAATTTAGAAAATACAAAAGATCCAAAAGAGTTTTGGAAAGCTGTCTTAGGACAAATAGAATTAGAGATGTCCCCTATGGTCTACAAATCAATTGTCTCAAGAACAAGAGTACAAAACGTAACATCTAAATCTTTTGATATTGTTTGTGAAGATAATTTTATTAAAAAAAACCTAGAGAAAAGATACTTAAAAAACATAGAAAAAGCTGCAAAAAACATCACGGGAACCAATCTGCTTGTAAAATTTACTATAGATAAAAACAAGAACGAGATAAGTAAGTCTACACCAGACGAACTTGGACCTCTTTTTTCCCAAACAAAAAGCCAAGAAACTGTTGTTTTTGAAAAAAGACAGAAATCAAACCTAAATTCAAAGTTTACTTTTGAAAACTATATATTGGGAAAAAATAATAATCTTGCATATGCCATCGCAACAGCAGTGGCAGAAAAACCAGGAGAGCTTTACAACCCTGTTTTTATATACTCAAAAGTCGGACTTGGAAAAACACACCTACTTCAAGCTATCGGAAATAGAATAATAGAAACAAAACCAGGCATGAGAGTCGTCTACACAACCGGAGAAGCTTTTACAAACGAGCTTATAGAAACAATACAAAGTGGTAAAGGAAAAGGAAAATACACATCTAACCAGTTTAGAGAAAAATTTAGAAAAGCTGATGTATTTCTAATAGACGATGTGCAGTTCATTATAGGAAAGGAATCCACCCAAGAAGAATTTTTTCACACTTTTAACACTCTTCATATGTCTGGGAAACAAATTGTTATAACATCCGACAGACCACCCAAGGATTTTACAAATATAGAAGAAAGGGTAAATTCAAGGTTTAGTAGCGGGATAATTGCAGACATTCAAATGCCTGACATGGAAATGCGGTCTGCAATTTTAAGGGCAAAAAGAGACGAGAACAAGGATAGTATACCTAATGATGTAATTAACCTTATAGCAGAGATGGTAGACTCAAATGTTAGGGAATTA
>CAZADQ010000096.1:0-2101 GCA_964483965.1 uncultured Candidatus Saccharibacteria bacterium | reverse complement strand
ATTCTTTAAACCAATCTATGGCTACCTTGTAAATATTTTAAGACTTTGGGATTACACAGCAGCTCAAAGACCAGATTATTTAGTAACTAATTCTGAAACAACAAGAAAAAGAATAAAAAAATTCTACGGAAGAGACGCAAAAGTAATTTACCCACCAGTAGATTTAAACTTTAAAGTTGAAGAAGGGTTAAAGAAGGCATCTGCTCCGTATTTTGTAGCAATAGGAAGACTATCAAAATACAAGAATTTCGATCTTTTGATTGAGACATTTAATAAAATTAGATTCCCTCTTGTCATTATAGGTACGGGTTTAGAAGAAGAAAAATTAAAAAACATGTCAAAAGATAATATAACGTTTAAAGGAAGAATTTCGGATGAAGAAAAGCATGTAGTAATTGAAAATTCTCTTGGGTTGATTAATCCTGTTGTTGATGAAGATTTTGGAATAGTTCCAATTGAAGCGATGGCTCATGGAAAACCGGTATTAGCTCATAGATCTGGGGGACATTTGGAAACAATAGTAGAGGGGGAAACAGGCTTATTCTTTGATGAAGACTCCGTAGAATCATTATCAGAAAAATTAGTTGAATTTGATAAAAGAATAAAAAACAAAGAATTTGACTACAATAAAATAAAAGAAAACGCACAGAAATATTCCAAAGAAAGATTTAAAACTGAGTTTGAAAATTTTGTTAGAGAAAAATGGGAAGAACATAAAAAGAATGCCTGAGCTTCCTGAAGTACATACAATTTCACAAGATTTAAACAAACACATCGTAGGATTTAAAATTAAAAATATTCAAATATCTAGAAACTACAAGTTACCAATACCTGAGATAACCAAACTTAAAATATTGATTAGTAAAAAAATTACCAACGTAGATAAAATTGCAAAAAATATAGTTGTTGAAGTATCAAATAATACTTTTTTAATGTTTCATCTAGCAATGACAGGAAGAATATTATTACGTGATAGAAAAGATAAACAGGATAATTGGGTAAAAATTGTGTTTGAATTAGAAAAAGGTAACCAATTAAAGCAACTTAGGTTCTGTGATATGCGTCAATTTGGAAAAATTAGAGTTGTAAATGAGAAGGAACTTAAAGATTTTAGTAAAAAATATGGGTTAAACCCTTTAAGCGAAGATAACACACCTGAAAAACTTCTTAAAGCACTTAAGTCTAAGAAAACAAATATTAAAAATGCGCTCTTGGATCAAAATTTAATCTTTGGGCTTGGAAATATTTATGCTACAGATGCTCTTTTTTTATCAAATATAAATCCTAAAATATCAACACAAGATATAAACTTGGAGGATACAAAAAAACTATCTAAATCTATTAAGCAAATTTTAAAAGAAGGAATTAAAAATAGAGGATCTACTCTACCCGATAAAATGTATGTAGATATTTTTGGACAAAGTGGAAATCAACAAAATCACTTTAAGATTTATGGAAAGAAAATTTGTTCTGTATGTAATTCAAATGTTTCTTTTGAAAAATTAAATGGAAGAGGTACATACTTCTGCCCTACTTGCCAGCCGATAAATATTTTAAATCTAGATAAAAATAATGAGAAGAATAATTTAAAGAATACTAAAACGCAAAAGAAACTTTTTTAAATTTTAAATAAATTAGTATAAATTATAAAAAGTAAAATACTACACAGGAACAACAAATGAAATTATCAGAGCTAAAAATTAAGAATTTTAGAAACCATACTAGCTTTGAAACAGAATTTAACGATGGTGTTACAATTATTACAGGAGACAACGGATCCGGTAAATCAACCATTTTGGAAGCCATTCACATACTATCCACAGGAAGAACAAAAATGTCAAAGTATGATAAAGATTTAATCCAATACAACAAATCATTCTGTACCGTGAGAGCAAATATACAAACACAAGAGGATGAATTTAATATGGAACTTCAAATAGAAAGAAGTGATAAATTTGAAAACGCGTCTATTAAAAGGGCAAAAATAAATAAGGTTCAGAAAAGTATGCAGTATTTTACGGGGGTATTTAATTCTGTTCTCTTTACTCCCCAAGATATTCAACTTATAACAGGATCGCCATCTGAAAGAAGAAAATATATC
>CAZADQ010000095.1:0-2116 GCA_964483965.1 uncultured Candidatus Saccharibacteria bacterium | reverse complement strand
TCCCCTATGGTACCCTTACCACTTCCTGCAGGACCTATTAAAACTATATTCATATGAAAATTATAACTTAAAAAAAACTAGAAATCTGGTAAACCTAAATCTTTAAGCTGACCTCTCATTTGCTTTTCTACTTTCTTATCCACATCTGAGAAAGCATCGTTTATTAGATCCTTTAGTTCTTTCTGATCTTCTCCATCTATCTCTATCTTCTGAATCTTCTTGTCACCTCGGACAACTATCTTAATTCCATGCTTTTCTGTAGTGGAAAAAATATCTTCCATTTGTTTTTTTAACTTACTCTGAACTTGTTTAAATTTATTTAATTCTTTTAGTTTTTCAAACATATAAATATTCTACCAATTAAGTAAGTAGTTTGCTTTTATCCTAGAAACTTTTCGTAACTTCTTGTAACCATTAGAGATTGGGTCTGTCTAACAATTTCTAAAATAACAGAAACTGCAATTAGTAAACTTGTTCCACCAACAGCCAAAGAGTTTTCCCCCAGAAAAGATTGCATAAAGTATGGGAGTATTGCAATCAATCCTAAGAACATAGATGCAATTAAAGTAATTCTAATAACTATGCTTTTTAGATACTTTGCTGTCGAACTACCCGGTCTAACCCCAGGAATAAACCCCCCTCTTTTTTTGATGTCATCTGCAATTTTTGTAGGATTAAATTGAATGAATGTATAAAAGAAAGTAAAAGCAACAACCAAGATAAAGTAAAAAACGTTGTATGAAATTGAGTTAGTTTGAAAATATGTAAGAAGAAAATTTCCAATGTTTTGAAGTTTAGCATTATCAGAAGCAGCAAATGGACCTCCGATTAATCCTGGTATGGAAACTATAGAAACTGCAAAAATTATTGAAATAACACCAGATTGGTTTATTTTGATAGGAAGATAGTTTGTAACTCTCTGGGACCTTTCGCCTCTTCTACCGTATTCCAAAAGCACATTTCTAGTACCCTCGTTTACTAAAACAACCCCAACGATAACTAAAAGAACTAATATCAGCATTACTAACGTGAAATAAATACCAGATGACAAAATTCCCGTAAAGGCAACTATTAATGAAGCTGGGAGTCTACTTATTATAGAAATAAATATAAGAAGAGAAACCCCATTTCCTATGCCATGTTCTGTAACAAGATCTCCAAGCCAAACTAAAAACATAGAACCAGCTGTAAAAGTTAAAATCAATATAAAAAGATTTATAGGTGTTAGGGAATTAATTATTCCTTGTTTACTAAGTAAAAAGTATATTCCATAGGATTGAAGAAGGGACATAGGAACAGTCAAAAACTTAGTGTACATATTTATCTTTTCCCTCCCATACTCGCCTTCCTTTGACAGTTCCTCTAATGCAGGAACAAGCATTGTTAGGAGTTGTAAAATAATGGATGCATTGATATAAGGGCCTAACCCTAGAGTAACAATTGAAAAGTTCTGAAAACCTCCGCCACTAAACAAATCAAAAAAACCAAAAAAAACACTTTGTTCCAAGTATGATTTTATAGCAGATGTATCTACGCCCGGAACAGGTATGTGAGCAAGTAGTCTAAAGACAGCAACTACAGCTATTGAGAACAAAATTTTATTCCTTAGTTCAGGAAGTCTAAGTATTTTAAGCATCTATCTTTGAACCAGATTTCTCAATTTTTTCTTTTGCAATTCTGGAGAACTTAAATCCCCTTAAGGCAAGTTTCTTTTTTAAATCTCCGTCAGATAGTATCTTTACACTACCAGATGGAACCATGTCTAACATTCCCTTATCTACCAAAATTTGTGGGGTTACTTCATCTCCATCGTCAAAAATATTAAGAACATCTAAGTTTATTATGTAATTAACCTTATCAGAGGAACTTTTAAAACCTCCGATCTTAGGTAATCTTTTATAAAGAGGTGTCTGTCCTCCCTCAAACCCAATCCTTGGTTTTGCTCCTTTTCTTGCTTTTTGACCTTTCGAACCTTTACCAACAGTGTGACCACCCTTACCACTACCCCTACCTCTTCCTATTCTTTTCTTTTTATTCTTTAGTTTATTTTTTTCCAGGTTATATAATTCCATAATAATTTCCTATCTTAATCTTAGTATTATTACTTTTTAAGCTT
>CAZADQ010000094.1:0-2162 GCA_964483965.1 uncultured Candidatus Saccharibacteria bacterium | reverse complement strand
TATTCTATCATTCTTTTTTCTATTCAAATAAAACAAAAAGCGGCTAAATTTTTTCTTTAACCGCTTAATATATATACCAGTTTATTTTTGTATTTTTTTCTTTCTCTTGATTTTTTTATCTTCTCAGAAACAATACAATCTTTTTTAGTCTATACAGCAGTGGTTTATCTTTAAGCCCTGAATACTGCCAGTCTTTAATCATACTACCGGGATCACCAGGTTCTCTTTCTGAGTTTGGTATCGTTAAATAGCTTTCAAATTTATTTATGTTTGGAACCTCCACGATAATATATCCTTCTTGATAATCACCCAAGCGTGATGCAAATAGTAGCTTTGAAATTAATTTTTTATCGATAAGATAAGACTTTATCTCGTCTTTTTTCCACCCTACTTCTAATGATAGCAAATAAAAGTGTATCATCTTTCTCTCCTTTTCTAAGTATTTTGTGTAGATGATAGCCTATTTATACTAAATTATCAAAAGAGTAACATTTAATAAGTAGTTTTTTATTTGGAGGAATAAAAATGGATGAACAAAATTTAAATCAAGAGCCTGAAGAACAACCGGTTTCTCAGACAGTACAAAATGAAGCTGAGCCAGTTATTGAAGCTTTGGAAGAGACCTCTCAAGTTCAGGAGGCAACTCCTATAAAAAATGAGGAAACTCCTACTCAAGATTCTTCTTGGGTAGAGTCTGAAAAAGCTCCAATTACATTTAAGTGGAAGAAACAGATTATTTTAATGTTACTTATAGGAATCATTGCTATTGGAATAGCAATATTTTTTAATATTAAATAATTTATTTAATCTAATAACTTTTAATTTTTAATCTACTCTTGAAAATGAGAGGATGTAGATTTTTCTGTTCTTTCCGAACTTGAGTCTTTTTGCCCAAGTTGTTTCTAATTCCCCTATATCTTTTCTTGAAAGTTCATTAATTTTGTCTAGTTTGAAATTAAATTTCTCGAACATAGGTAATAACTCTCTTTTGATATAGACGTCATCCACATCAGGTAGATTTAATCTTTTTGCTTCTGATGGTTCAAGTTCTGGAACATATCCAAAAATTAGTTCTAACTTTCCATGTGTTTTTAACATATTTTTTAAGGTACAGATAAATTCTTCGGTAGGTTTTATCACTTTTTCAAGTAAAGTTCCCCAGGGCAGAGTGATGTGTATTTTGTTTCCAATTTCCACTAGTTCTTCAGGTGTATTTTCTATCGAACCTATTACAAAAAGTGTATTATCAAGCTTTTTCTTTAAAGTTTTTTTAGAATATATCTCTAACTGCTTATCTGACGGATCTAAACCTATAAAAAGAGTATTTTTGTTTTTCAAAGCATTCTTATGAACAAATCTACCATCTCCTGTACCAATATCTACCTCAACAGAAGCATATTTATCAAGTATATTATTGAATTCTTCTTTAGATAGTTCTATTTTTTTGTTTCCCTTAACTACGATCATGGGGCTATGATATCACATAGAAGAATCTTGAATAATTTGATATATGTGACAGAATAGGTACATTATGCCAAGAAGAAAAAAGAAAAATCTAAAACAAATGAATAAAAAGATAAAGAGAACAAAAAAGAAGATGCATAGAGTTTCTTAAGGTTTTTTATATTCTTTTTATATACTAATTACCACCAAACCTTCGTTCTCTTTGTTCGAAGTCTTTCACGGCTTTTTCCAATTCTTTAGGCCCAAAAGCTGGGAAATACGTGTCTGTAAAATATAGTTCTGCATATGCACATTGCCACGACATAAAACCACTTAGTCTTTTCTCCCCACCAGTTCTGATTATTAGATCAATCTGAGGTAGTCTTGAGGTATCAAGATTATTCTCTATGTTTTCTGTATTTACTTCTAAACCTTCTTTATTAATCTTTTCCATTGTTCTAATTATCTCGTCATGTCCTCCATAGTCTATTGCTAGACATATTGTGAGATTTGTAAAGTTCTTTGTTTTTTCCTCTGTGTCGCTAATTAGTTTTTTTAAGCTTGATGGTATTCTGTCTTTTCTTCCCAGATGAATAAATTTTATCTTCTCTTTCATACACTTCTCTTCATACCTTCTTGCCATTTGTTCGATAAGTTTAAAAAGATATTCCACCTCTTCTTTTGATCTTTTCCAGTTCTCTGTAGAAAATGCCCAAGCA
>CAZADQ010000093.1:309-2251 GCA_964483965.1 uncultured Candidatus Saccharibacteria bacterium | reverse complement strand
AAGTTGGAAAGATAAAGGTATCAAAGGCAGAATAGTATTTAGCTTTCTCACTTTCTTCAAAAACTCCAGTAATTATTACCCTATTATCAAGATTTAAACTATTAGCTAAATCCTTTATCTTGCCCTCAAGTGGCCCCCCACCTACAATTAGTAAATAAAAATCTCTTTTGTGAAATAGATCTGATTCCAAAAACTTAGCAAAAGCTCTTACTAATGTTTCATGATCTTTTTCCTCAGTTAATCTACCGACATTTCCAAAAACGAAAGCATTCTTTGGAATATCGTGTTTCTTTTTTATTTCCTCTTCATATTCGGATCTTTTAAGAGGTGATATATCGTACTTGGCTGTATCCAAGCAATTTGGAATTACAACAAGTTTCTTTTTCTCTATTCCCTCTTTCATTTTTACTCTCTTTTTGGATTCTGTCAGAGCAATTTCAGCACTTGAGTATCTATTTACCATAAAGGAGTAAAACCTAGTATTTAAACCCTTCTTAATCTTCCCTATCTTCCATTCTGATATTGGAGTATGAGTGTGAGTAACCCTAACTTTAATATTTGCTTTTTTGCATGCAAGAAGAGTGTTTGATACTGCTTTAAGTTCGTGAGAATGAACAACATCTATCTCATTTTGAGAAAGAAAAGAAGATAATCTTTTAATGTATTTCCTATCAATATCTCTTTTAACATCCTCGTAAGTTACTACAGCACCAGCATTTTTAAAATTCTCAGCCATTTCACCTTGAGGACACCAAACAAAGACATTGTGACCTTCACTAACCATGCCTCTTACCAAATCATAAACATGCCACTCCATTCCTCCATATTTAGATGAATTTAAAACGTAAAGTATTTTCATTTTATGTTCTCACCTATTAAATTTAACATTTTTGAGATTTTTCCGTCCCATGTATTATCCTTTGCAACTTTTTGTCTTTGTTTTATCTTTTCAGGGGAATCCTCCTCTAAAGCTTTTCTAATATTTTGAGAAAATTCATTTGGGTTTTTAGATACATAACAAACACTTTCGTATGGAAAATATGTTGGGAGGTCTGTAACAACAGTTGGGATTCCTGCTGCAAGATAATCCAAGAATTTAACAGGGAAACAACCCCCAACGGTGTAATTATTTAGCTGATATGGAATTATCATCTCATCAAAGAAGGAGAGATACCTTGGAAGTTCTGGATAATCCTTTGTTCCAAGCAAAAATACATTATTTAAATTCTCAAATCCTAATTCTTTCTTAGAAGAGGATCTATCTTTTAAAGCAATAGGGCCCATTATGATAAATGAGTATGAGGGGTAATCAGAAGCTACTTTAACAAATAGTTCTCTGTCAAATTTGTATTCATCTAATGCTCCCGTAAATGCAACTATTGGATGTGGAATGTTTTTAATATCTTCAGGTATTTCATAACCTTTGTTTTTTATATCAAAGAATCTTTCGTAATCCCCAACATTTGGGGTAAAGAATGTCTTTGGATTTAGCTTTTTAAGTTTATCGACAAGCCCGGGGGTAGTTGCAAATATTATGTTTGATCTAGAAGATAGAATCTTTTCTTGATCTGCAATTTTCTTCTTCTTTTCTGGAGTATCGTATTTTGGAAATCCTTCATAGTTATCTACACAATCGTAAATTAGAAAATCGTGTTTAATGTTTTTTAAATAGTTTTCAAGATATGGAATCTCGACATGATATATCCAAAGAATCGTCTTTCTATCTTCATCTTTTCCAAAATACTTGGAAGCAACTTTATTAATTCTCTTAGAATGTTTCGCAGAAGATTTATTGCTAAATGGATGAAAATTTAACGGAGAGTAAATTGTTACTTCTTCATCTTTCTTTAACTTTGAGATTATTCTTCCAACAGGCCACTTCCCCTGCATTATGTGTCTTAAGAAAAGTCTTCCAGTATTTATCGGGGGATCAATAAAAAGA
>CAZADQ010000093.1:0-299 GCA_964483965.1 uncultured Candidatus Saccharibacteria bacterium | reverse complement strand
TATGACCTAACTTTGGAAGTCTTCCCATAACATGTCTTTTGTTCGTCCATAAAGGAAAATCCCAGAGTTGGTTAGATAAGCAGATTATATTGTATCTTTGGTCTTTCTTAATCATAATCGAGTGCAATTGTACTCTCTTATTATACCGTGAATAAACTTAATGTGAGAGAAAATCTACTTAAGGTACGAGAACTAAAGGCATTTTGGACAAGCCCGTTGAAGAAGACTTAATTTAACAAGTATCCTCCGTACGTTAAAAACAAATTCAGAATCTTTTAAAGACCAAAGCCAGGATGTAT
>CAZADQ010000092.1:0-2255 GCA_964483965.1 uncultured Candidatus Saccharibacteria bacterium | reverse complement strand
CTCCAATTAAACCTAATCTTTTTCTAGTTATGCTCTCAAATCTTTCCTTTATACCATCGTCAAAATTTTCTAACTTGAATATAAGCCTCGACCCCCCACCAATGTCTAATCCTGTTTTAAATTCCTTTAGACTAAATGTTTTTTCTCCTTCTTTTCCTGGAAATTTAATTTCATATCCCCCGATATCAGAATTAACAGTTAGTAAGTAACTATCATAATTAAGAACTACCTTTGGAAGAATTACTAAAACAGATAAAGAAAAAATGACTGAGATTAATAAAATTCTTAAGTATTCATTCTTGGACATTTTTCATAGTATAAATTATCACTAAACAATAGCACAGAATTTCTCGTCATCCCCAATTAGTATTGTCCTACTTTGAGTCAAGACTCTGTAGATAAAGGGATCGTTAGTTCTTTTCCTATTAACAAATTCATCCATACTCATAATGGAAAAATTAATTTCTCTACCTAATTTACTTTCCTCCTCTTTAACAATGTTTTGAACAACAACAGAATCCACCTCACCGACGATGAAAAGATCTACATCCAACGCAGTTGACTTCCTACCTCTTAGAAAAGCAAGAGATAAGACTGCATATTCTACCTTTCCGATGTATTTTTCTCTTTTCACTATTGCAGATCCGATACCCTCTTCTTTTGATACTAAAGACAGAAGATCAGAGTAAAAAGTGTGTTCCGTGTTTATTTGATAAAATATTTTATTAGAACTCTGTCTTCTCGTAACGAGATTTATTTCAAAAAGATTATCCAACTCTCTTCTTACTGCGTTTATTTCAGCACCAACTTGCCTAACAATAGCTCTTATATGAAAACTTCTTTTAGGATTTAAAAGAAGCAACTTTAAAATATTAACTCTCACTTCAGATACTAATATTTTGTTTAACATTTTATATATCTTCTGGGCAGATTAATTAATAAGATTAGTTACACTCAAGAACATTATACATTCTAAAGAGTGCTTTTGTCTTGTATTTGTTACCTTGCCTGAGTGTTAATTATAAACTACCTGGGAAACGTTCCTATCAGGTACTATAGCTATCCAAAACTTTCCTCTATTAAACTCTATTTCAGCACCACTAGTATCATAAAACAATGTTCTTTCATCCCTTTCAAGTTTGCTCCATGTCGCATCAACTACCTTACCGTCAATGAAAACCAAAGCCTTCCCACTTCCTACAAGCTGGTAATCTAGTCTACCTTTATCATCTCCAACTATAGAAACTTCAGAAACGAACTGAACTACTAGATTTTTTATCTCTATTTGCTCATCTGTTTCTTGATCTTTGTGTGGTATTGGCTGGTCACTAGAATCATATCCTGTAAATTTAAGGTATGTGTTGTTTTGCTGGTTGTATTTGAAAATACTTGAATAATCTCCCTTATTCCAAAAATCTATTGATATTTGATTAACAGCTTGTCTATCGGAATATTTACTCAAATTGTCTTTAAAGGAATATACACGGATATCTCCCTTTCCTTCCCATCCTAAATCAAGTGCTAACTTTCTTAAATACTTACCATCGACGTAGGCAGTATGTTCAGTGGCCACGTTCCTTGGATTATCTCTCCAAAAAGTAGCACCACCTCTAGCTAAACTCCTTACAGGCCAATTTTCTATGGCTATCAAAGCCTGGGGAGACCATCCAATATGCATTATCATTGCATCACTTAATTCCTTTACCAAAACCAAGTAATATTCTCTCGTGCTTCTTACAGGACCTATTTTATCGGGAGCATTTGTTAAGTAAAAAGCTAAAAATCTTGTAATTCCTCCCTCTGCAACTATTTCGTAAACCAAATCAGCGTATATTAATCCAGATTGAGGTCTAGCGTCCACATGGTTATTTACCATAACTCCAAGAGGCCTTTCATTCTTCCAGGACCCTACATCTTCTTCTTTGAACATTTCTCCAGTTAAATCGTTAACTACTCTATTGTAGTTAGCAACACCGGATAAAGGATTATCTTTTGAAAAAGGACTTAATATATTTGAACCAGAACCTTTAACAAATACAAACCATAAAGAAAATAAAACGGCAAGAAGAGAAAATATTATAATTAATGCTTTTCCTAACTTTTTATTGTTTGAAGATGACATAAAATAAACCTTTCCTTTTGTTGGATAAAGAGTTGTCACAGCTGGATTTTCCTCTTTAAGTAAATTATCTGGAGAATCTTTAATTTCTTTTGTATTTAAATTACGGGGTTCTTCGTTGGTTAAATCTTCAAAA
>CAZADQ010000091.1:0-2326 GCA_964483965.1 uncultured Candidatus Saccharibacteria bacterium | reverse complement strand
AAACATCTTTGGGAATTCGAAAAGCTCGTTTGTATTACTTGCCATTACAAGAGGAGTAAAGAACAAAAGAATGGAAAAGAGGAAAAAATAGGGCTTTTGTAGAAACTGTCTAATTGACTGAGATATTCTCATGGTAGTAATATGATATCAGTCCTGCTCAATGTTTTCCTTTATTTTCTCACAAAGCGCAGGTTAACTAAAAATAATGTCTAAAATACTGACCAAACTAATAGACAAAGCTATAGTTCCTGCCATCCTTCTTTTGGCATCTAGAATAGTATCAATTGTTATTGTTTGCAAATACCTTGATATTAATTTTAAGATTACAAAATTTGGCTTTATATTTGAAAGTGCTTCTGATTATACGAAGGTAAATTCCTACTCGACACTAATAATGGTAGGTCTTTTGATGATAGGAATATCTTACGTTTTAATTAAGTCTATCTTTTTTCACGAATCACACATTAAACCTTCTTTGACTTCAAAACTTTTTTCTCTAAATGCTCAATCTTTAATACAAGGATCTATTAATCTCTATACCCAGGGAGCTGTTTGGCTTTCTTACGCATATCTTCTATTGATAGTAGGGGGAATAATGACGTTATCAAATCTCATGTACAGATGGGTTTTTTATGTCATATTGGGAGTCACTATTCTAGCTACTATACTATTTATTTCCGATATAGAAGACGAAATAAAAATAGAGAAAGAGAGTAAAGAAGATTATGATATGGATAAAAGTTTTCTTGAAGAATTTGATAGAGATGGGGGATTAGAATGATTAAGAAAATAGTAAAAGCAGGAACAAACTCAACCTTACTTGGAGTTTTATTTTTAATGTTTCTTCTTCCAATTAGTTTTATGGGATTTGCAAACTACGAGGAAAAATCTAGCGTACTATCTGCACAGGACTCAAGAGAAAAAAATCAAAATACACAAGATACACAAAATAAGGAAAATTTCCTTCAAGATGAAAATGTTCCAGAAGAAATTAAGGAGGTGATAATGAGATTGGAAAGAGAATATTATAAAACCATATCTCCACAAGATGACTCTAGTCTGGATACTGCAGATATTGACGTAAATATAAACACAGTAGAAGAAGATGAGGGTAATTTAGAAACAAAAACTGAAACGCTACCTATCCAAGAATAAATCATTCTTCTCTTCTTACTTATCTATCCTAAATTAGGAAGTAGAAATATTATTCCCGTTGCTACTAACCCCCATAAAACTACTGTTATAAGAAGTGGCTTATCTGTCATTAAAACTCTTTCAGGAGATTCCCCCTCCTCTTTTTCATAAATTACATATAGATATCTAGCAATTCCATATATAACAATGGGGATAGTAAGCATCATTAACTTAGGACTTTTTAGAATAGTAGGAAGGAAACTGGATATCCTATTTCCAATCCTCTCTGTAGGAACCATAAAGGTAAAAAGAGAGTATGTAAGAATGGTGTATGCTGAAGACATGGAGATCATACTATCCAATAAAGTATCGGGGTAGTGTCTTAACGTTGCTCTAGTTTCGATATCCCTAGAGTCTCCCAAAACCTTAGATAAAATAGTTTTCTCTGATCTTCTTTTTCCAAATGCAAGAAGAAGTGAGATTCCAATTGTTGTTAAGGCTATCCAAGAAGATATTGAAGTTTTAGAGGCAAGACCTCCCGCAAATACTCTTATTACAAATCCAGAAGCAACTATCAAAGAGTCTAAAATTATTACATTTCGAAGATAAAAAGAATAAGCCAGCTGAAGAGAAATATAAAAGACTATCATAAGAGTAAAATAGTCATCCAGGTAGATAAATGAGTAGATTATAGAGAAGGATATTAAAACCAAAGATACAAACGTAGCTAAAGGTACAGATATTTGTCCTGAGGCAATCGCCCTATTTTTCTTTATAGGATGTAATCTATCTCTTGGGGCATCTACAAGATCATTTAGAAAATAAGCGCCTGAAGAAACTGCACAAAAAACTAAAAAGGATTGAAATGACAGTGAAAAAACCTCCTGGTCAAATAGTGTACCTGCAAAGAAAGGGGCAGCAAATATGCTTAGGTTTTTTAACCATTGTCTTGGTCTAGCTGTTCTTAAAATATGATATATCTTTCTTATCATTACTATGATAATAGGGCTTTTATGACCTTTTCTCAAGTTTCAATTTTATAACCAAATCCTCTAACAGTTTTAACAACCCCGTCTCCTAAAACACTCTCCATTCTAGAGCGAACGTTTCTGATATGTACTTCCACAGTATTACTAAAAATATTTACTCCATCCTCCCATATATGCTCAAGGAGTTCTTCCTTTGATATAAC
>CAZADQ010000090.1:0-2337 GCA_964483965.1 uncultured Candidatus Saccharibacteria bacterium | reverse complement strand
TATTTATCAGTTTCTCCGCTAAGGTCAAGATAAAATGATTTTATTTCCTCTATTAAATCCTTGGGCATCTCAGCTTGAAGTATTGCGAGTTTTATTCTTTCAGATGCCTTTACTAGCTTATCTGAGTCATCAACATCTAATCCCGAAAGCTCGGTCATAATTTTTTTCTTTATGGAAGTGGTGTTAAGAAAATCAAAGTAGGCCTTAGCAGTAACAACAAAACCATCCGGAACAGGTATTCCAGCACTAACCATCTCTCCAAGATTCGCGCCCTTTCCTCCAACTAAAGGAATATCATTCTTTCTAATATCTTTAAACCATAATATATGGGCAGTTTTTTTATTCATATAAAAATAGTAACATTGATAATTTACATGAACAATAGAATATAAATAATCTCAAGTGATTAAATACTATTTTGTTGGGAGAATAAATATGAACTTTGAGCCTTTAGGTTTATTATCTTCAACCCACATCTTACCGCCATGAGCTTCAACAATACCTTTTGCTATTACAAGACCTAGACCAGTTCCCTTTTCAACACCATTTTGATTTGAAGCTTGAAAAAACTTATGGAACAAAAGAGGTTTGTCTGCATCTGTTATACCAATCCCCGTATCGTTAATTTCTACTCTCACTACCCCATCTACTTTCTTAGATTGCACAATTATTTTTCCTTTTTCCGAAGTAAATTTAACAGCATTAGAGAGTAGATTACTTAGTACTTGTTTTATTCTCTCTGCATCAAAACCAAAACTTGGTAACTGCTCATCTACCTTACACTCCATATTTATATCTTTTATTTTGGTTAAAGATTCAAAGTAAGAACATTGTTCCTTAATAACACCATTTATATCGTTGTATGATTTGTTAATTTGAAATTTACCGCTCTCCATCTTAGACACATCCAAGATGTCACCAACCATCCTAAGTAATGTCGCAGATGATGACTTAATTTGATTTAAAAGAGTGTGAATCTGCTCTGCGGACATATCAGCGGTACTTTTAATAAGTAAATCAGCTGCTCCTTGAATTACAGACAAAGGGGATCTTAATTCGTGTACAAGCATTGGAAAAAAATCATTCTGCATAGCTTGTTTTTTAGCTTGTACTTCTATAAACGCGTCCTCATATTTTTTAATTTTAGTTAAATTTTTTGTCTTGGAAAAAAGAATCAATGATATTACAAGAAGAAGAATTGATTCTAGTATTACTAGAATGTTTAATAAGTATGTTTGTGGCATATCGGCAGTTATTTTTCCATCATCTTAACACCTGAATCTTGAGTTTCACCTAAAAAACCTGCAATTTTGTTTGGAAGTTCGGAAGGAACTATATTATATTTCATCAAATAGTCGTTAGAGCCGTACTCCATAGCTTTTGTAATATTTTCATCGCTACCAAAGTTAGTTAACATTACTATTACCACAGACTTTGTCTCTTCTCTTTCTCTAAGTTCTTTTAAAATATCTAAACCACTTGTACCTGGAAGAACAATATCTAAAAGTATTAAATCTGGCTTCTCGGTAATCGTTTTTTCAACGGCTAATGACCCATCCGACACATGAACAACATCATAACCCTTCATCTTAAGTGGTACCGAAAAAATATTGAAAAAACCCTCATCATCTTCAACAAATAATATTTTCTTTGGCATAAGTAAATAGTACAAAAAGCTAAAGTGGAAGTAAATAACTAAATTATTAGAAATGAATCTTATATTGTATTTTTATTTTGTAACATACAGCAGGGGCTAATCCTTAAGTTTCCTATTGTTTTAAACTTAAAAGTAAGCTTTGCCCTAAGAAGCTACTATCCTGTTCTCCATCTTTTGCTAAAAATGCTTAGATAAAGTTCTTATAGCCCCTGCTTTTTGAGAAATAAACTTATGACTTGTTTATGAAATCAAATCTATCTGACTCTTTTACGTAAATACACAATATCTAAATTAGAAATTTAAACAACATATTAGAATCTATTTTTACTAGATTACCTACTATTTTTAGAAATTAATTTTCTGAAGTAATTTTATCAGGAGCAACTCCAAAAAGTTTAACTAAATCAGAAACTATTTCCATCCACAAAGGAACTGCTGTCTCAGCTGCATAAATAGAGGATTTAGGCTCTTCTAATCTTACTATCATAGAGAAACTTTTTGATTTGGATAAAAACCCTACAAAAGTTGCGTTGGTTCTACTAGGAGAATATTTTCCACCTTCAGGAATTTGAGCAGTTCCCGTCTTTCCTGCAATTTTATAATCTTTTAAGACAAAGTACTTAGCCTCTCCTTCCTCAACTGCTTTTTCTAACATCTCTATCATCGTATTAGATGTTTCT
>CAZADQ010000089.1:0-2374 GCA_964483965.1 uncultured Candidatus Saccharibacteria bacterium | reverse complement strand
TTGTAGAGGTTTTTCTTTCGAGTAAATTGCAACACCTGAATACCCTTTCTTTTCTGCAGAATTCGAATAGAAATTATATTTAACAGATGAGAATAATGAGTTGGGAATTTGATCTTTATCAGCCTTGATCTCCTGAAGTCCTAAAATATCTGGATCGTATTTCTCTAACCATTCGAAAAAACCATATTTGGATATTGACCTTATACCGTTAACATTCCAAGACGAAATTATCATGGTTTTAAGACAATTTTCTTAATTTCCTCAAATCTTTGAGGTAGTGTTTCAGTTAAAAACCTATTTTTATCATCTAGGTTTTGTATTGTTATATAATCTTGCCAAACAGATCTACCAGCGAGAAATCCTCTGCAACCATTTTGGGCAGAGACCCTTAGCTCCTCGCAGAACAAGGTATAGTTTGCTCCCCTTGTTAACAATATCCAGGGTGTGCTCTTAAGAAGATTTGTTACTTTACTAGCTAGATAGTCACTTCCTGGATACTCTATTTTAAAAACATCAGGTACAACATCGTTGTTTAAGAAAGTTTCAAGGGATTTATATACTCTGTCATCACCCTCCATATTGTATGTAACTATTTCCAAGAAAAGTGGGAGATTGTTTTTATGAGAATCATCCAAAACGTTTTTTGCAGTTTGAATTTGTTGTTTTGAGGATTCCAAATCAGGATTAAAATAAATTAGTAACTTAACTCCTGACGCACCTAGGGATTTTAAATCAGACGCTTTCTTGCTTACTACTGTAATTCTTTCACCATTAACTTCCTTATACCCACTTTCCTCAATTGGTAGTAAAAATGAGGAATCCAGCCCAAGTGATTTGTAAGCCTGTAATCCGAATTCTTCATCAATGAGCGTCCCAGTGAATTTATCTTTTAGAGAATTTAATATTTTTTTCTTTATATCAATTAACTCTTCTCTAGGAGTTTTATTAGGATCAAGAGGACTTACTAGTTTTCTAAAACTATCCCTATGATCAAACGCTAACATTAAATAGTTCCCGTTTTGGGTAAATATACCTGTGTCCATATCTTTATTGTATATTTTTTTGTTAACTATTAAAACATTTTTTATAACATCTCAATTTTAATTAATCATTTATCAAATGTATAATGATTTGATATGTATTTTAATCACAGCTTGGCCGGCGCCATAGCGATTAAACCTATAATTGATAGATTTGAAAATAAATTCATAGATAAAGAAAGAACTGTTCTTTGGTTCGTGGGAGTTACTGCATCAGTTCTTCCTGATTTTGATTTATCTTATGCAATCTTTAGAAATTTAGAGAATCATCGTTCTTACATAACTCACGGAATATTTCTTTATTTTATTATGTTTATGTTAATTTATTTTCTAAGTTATCTTCAAAAGAAAGATGTGTTTGGAAGAAAGTTTTTTAAAGTTCTATCGTTGGTTTTCATTACTGGGATATTAACTCACTTTATAATAGATTTTATGGTTGGCGGTATAGTTTTGCTTGCCCCCTTTTCTTATCAAGTATTAGGCTTTGATATGAATATTAGAAAATTAGATACAAATTGGCTTATCTCTTACCTTAAGTCTAGTTACATGTTTCTTGAATTTTTTATAGCACTACTATTTCTTTTAATAATGAGGGGAAGAAGATATTTTGTTGCAAGAGTTTTTTCTTTAAGTTACTTATTAATAGCTGTATTATCTTTTGTGATTATTAGTTCTTTTTTTCTTTAAATCAGCTAAAAGAATTTCTTAAATGATATAATTTTAATGTATTTGACTTTGTTTGATATACCGGCGTAGCTTAGTGGTAGAGTAGCGGTCTCCAAAACCGTTGGTGGAGGTTCGATTCCTCCCGCCGGTGCCAATAACTAGGGGTAGTTAAATGTTTTCGTGATAATATTTTAATATGCTAAAAAGATTAATGACAGGAATAAGACCCACAGGACCTCTGCATTTAGGTCATTACGCAGGTGCATTAAAAAATTGGGTATCTCTACAAGACAAGTACGAATGTTTTTTTATGATTGCAGATATTCAAGCATTGACTACTCATGCAGATAAACCGGAATTAATCGAAGAAACAGTAAAAGATGTTGTATTGGATTTTATTTCGGTTGGACTTGATCCCTCAAAACCAAATGTTCATTTCATTCTCCAAAGCGCAATTCCAGAACTAATGGAACTTACAACTTATTTAAGTATGGTAACCCCATTTACTTGGATGCAGAGTAACCCAACTATCCAGACAGAAATAAAACAGTTAGGTAAAAATATATCAACAGGGTTCATGTATTACCCTGTAAGCCAAGCGGCAGACATTCTTTTCGCGTCTTTTGATCCAAAAGAATCAGAAGAACCTGTTCTTGTTCCAGTTGGTG
>CAZADQ010000088.1:0-2434 GCA_964483965.1 uncultured Candidatus Saccharibacteria bacterium | reverse complement strand
ACGTGTAAATATGTGTACCTGGAAGACCCACAATCATTTCCATTACGATGAAAGGAAATAAAAACCAAATAAGCATTGGGATTATTTTCTTAAATTTAAGTAGAATGCTCGAGAAAAAGAGAATTACATAAATTTTAAAGATAAGCTTAGGGTTATAAACTGTGAAAAGTGATACAGAGCTTAATTTTCTCTGTACCCCTAAATTCCCTTCTACTCGATTTTGGAGATATGTTTGAACACTACTGAAGTTTGGTGAGAGCACGAAAGGTATATAGAAAATACCCGCTACAGTAAAGGCAGTAATAAATGAGATTAAGATTACTTTTTTATCCCTATACTTTTTAAACCATATATAAACTAACCAAATCATAATAGGAAATATAAACAAGGCATCATAGTGAGATAAAACCCCCAATCCCCAAAAAAAGAATGAAAGGATTATTCCTTTATTTTTAAATTTCTCCTCATAGTGTGCCTTTGAAAGAAGGTATACAGATAAAAGACTAAATAATATCACCAAGGATTGGTATTGAGCTATTCGAGAAAATGCTATAAAAAAACCATTATAAGAAAATAAAAATGCTGATGAGTAGGACGCTACCTTACTTTTTGTATGTAGATATACTATTTTAAAAACTATAAAAACAGATAGAAGCCCAGCTAAGGCAAAGGGAAATCTAGTTACAATATATGAATCGTAGTTATTAGATAAATACTTTACTGATAATGTGGTAATAAACTGCATAGGTCCTTTTCTTTGATTTAACAGAAACTCAGATGTTGTTTGTTCTTCCTTAGGAAGCCATAATGCTTTTATTTCATCTCCTTGGTAATCAGAATATCCAAGATTAACAAATCTTAGAATAAAAGATGAGACTAGAAGAATTGTGAATACAAGAGATTCTAATTTGTGAGTTTTTATATACTCCTTCATACTTTGATATTATACATTTCTTATAAAAGAGAGACTCGTTATTAAAATTATCTTAAGAAAAAGCTTTAAAATGTTTATCTTAAAGATACTTTTAAGTAGATAGGTTTAATATTAATTATTTAATTAGAACCTTTTGGCAAACTTTCACAGGCTACTCCATCTTTATCTCCGTCAAGTCTATTTAGATCATTTCCTAAACCACCAACTTTTTTATAGAAAGATTGAGCTTCAGGCTGTGTATCAAAATCATCGCAATTGTATTCATCTGCCCCCTTACCTTTTGTAGAGTCAGTAGTAGTGTTTCCGAAGATATCAAATAACACATTACCAGAAGAGTCTCTTGCAACTTCTGACTGTTCGAAGGACCGAGTTTTAATTAACTGTCCCATATCCCAATCCTTGTTTGAAACCTCCATACCTAATGCAGCAAGTAATGCTAGGAAAGCTATAGCTAAGAATATACGAGCTTTTTCCCATACTACAAAAAGAACAGCTACGACTGCTAGTAAGAAGATTATCACACCGAGACGTAATTTTTTATTTCCTCTAATATTCTTCTTAGTTTTTTTAGTTTCAGTTTCATTACTAACTTCTCTAGCCTCTTCAGAGATATTAGTTTCATTATTTATATCCATGTTTTTATTATACTATTATTTTGAATTTTCAATCAATCAACTTAGGGTTATTTGTAGAAACAACAATGTTATCCTATAATAAGCTGAAACTAGAAAGAAAGGAGTGGCAGATGAACCCAAAAGCTGAGGTAGAGTTCTTTTATCAGATAAAGGAACTATTTTCTTTGGAGTTAACAAGATATAGAAAATATATATCAGGGTATAGCATTGTTTATGTAAAAGTATTACCTGGAATTAACGAAATAGCTGCTAAAAAAAACATTCCTTTGGATATACTAAAAGAATCTGCTTACTCTTTTGTAAAAAGATTCGTATCCGATGTTACGAAAATTGATCTAGATAAGTTAGAAATTATTGAAGAAAAATCTGGTAGCACTTTCTTTGCAGTAAGATTTCGTTCGGAAGAGTACAAAAATACGTAATCTTAGATTTACTTTAAAATCAAAAGATTGCGTATATTTTTTTATACATCTAAACCTATAAAATATAACCTTTACACCATTAATTATTAAGTCTATATTCTCTAATGAATAACTCCCTAAGGGGATTGTAAGTTATTAACTAAAGACACCGGTAGTTTGTGTCTTTTTTTAAGCACTTTGACATTTTAATAATCATAAAACCAAAAAGGAGACTTGATTTAAAGAAGACTCTTTGCGGTTATTAAAACCGTTACTAATAGAAGGAGGAGAGTGAAAAAATCAATTATTGACCTCAAGATATATGGACGTGCCGAGGTAACTCCAGTAGGAAAAAAACTTAATAAAAAATGCTGGGGGAACCTAAACAAAAAGAAAACAAAAATAGACACGGAGTGATATATGCCAGGTATACATGATATTTACCTTGCAGGTGCTTGGGAAAG
>CAZADQ010000087.1:0-2502 GCA_964483965.1 uncultured Candidatus Saccharibacteria bacterium | reverse complement strand
TCTGATGAAGATCCAGGAACAATGAATTTAGATGTTCCAAGTCACGTTTCTGTAGATAGGGTGTCTGCTTTAGTCCTTGGTAATGGTTTGTTAAATATTAAAAAACTGAAAAACTCAGAGGAATGGAATCCAAATAATTTTGATGAATATATTTTAAATCAAGATTTGTGGGAAATTACAAATGTGAGTGAGAAAGACATAGTAAGTATAAACGCATACGTCAATACCTCTGGTTACAACAGTATTCAGATTAATTTTAATAATGAAGGAAACGAAAAGTTTAGGAATTTAGCAAAAGAGAATATTGATAAACCTGTTGCAATTTATATAAATGATCAATCATCTCCATTTTCAATTGCTGTGCTCCCTAAGGAAGTTGCATTTGATTTAGGAAAAACTGTATCTTTCTCTGGTGGTTTTACAAAGCAAATAGCAGATGATTATGTAATTCAAAGAAATACCCCCTTCTTAGAAAATATAAGTTATGTTGGTAGCAATACTTTTGAATCGAAGATTGGAAATGATTTTGTACTTAAATACGGGGCATCTTTTTTAATTGGTTTAACGCTGTCTTTTATTTTTTTCATATTTAAATTTGGTAAGTTCGGAATATATCACGGAGTATCAGTTTTACTCTCTTTAGTACTTATTTCTGCAATAGTTAAGATATTTTCTATTACAGTAGGTGCCCCTGAGATTATTGGGATAGTAGTATTAGTGCTTATTCTTTCGGATTTTGGATATTCTCTTTTAGGAAGATTAAAATCAGAATTGTCTCAAGGTAAGCCGTTTGATTTAGTTTCTTACCAAGTTTTTGAAAAAGATAAATCATTTTTTAACACACCGCTTTTATTGATATTTATAATTACAATGTTTTTATATCCTTTTAACATAGGCAGTGCTAAAACACTTTCTTTGTTCATTGCAGTTAGTATGTTTGTTGCTATGTTCTTTTACCCATTTTTAGTAAGAACCTTTAGTGAAGTTTTTAGAGAGAAAATAAAATGATTATAAATATACTTGGAACTCAAATAAATATTTTAAATTATCTATTGATAATGAGTGTCTCATCATTAGCAGTTTTAGCTATGTTTTTATTTATATTTGATAAGTATTCAAGAAAAGTACTTTTTAGATTCTGGTGTACGTTACTTAGCTTAGTGCTTATAAATATATCATTCTTTATTCTTTTTCTTTCCCTTGCTTCAAGTTTTCTTAAATTCAACATAGGAAGTTTTGATGCAGCGTATGTTGTTTTTATTATTATTCTCACAGTAGTTATTAACTTAAGTTTAGTTATGAGAATAAAGGCAATATTTCCTAAAGCTAAAAAATCAGGAGATTTATATTCTGTTTCTACAATAGAATTTTATGATAATAGAAATAAATCACTAAACCTGCTCGCTGTTTCATCTTTGATTATAATTCCTATTTATATGGTAGGAAATGAATTTATGAAGGGACTTCTTATTTCCTTGTTTTTAACAGTTTTTATATCTTGCTTATCTTCAATTTTTCTATTTTCAATACTTTTAAAAACCTTTGATAAGATTTTTAAATAATATTAGATTATGTTTAACTGGAATATCTTAGGAAAATACGATTCCAAAAAAGATGTTGTATCAACAATTCTAAATAACCGGGGATTAAATGCTAAAGATTTTTTATCAAATACTTCTCTAAAAGAATATTTCCAAAAAATGCCTGCAGAGTTTAGAAGGTCTTTAAAGGAATCCACTTTGATTATAAATAAAGCTGTTAAGAATAATGTTCCAATTGTAGTATTTGGAGATTATGACTCAGATGGAATAAATGCAACCGCCATTTTATTTAATTTTCTAAAAGATGAGAAAAAATACAAAAATGTCTATTACTTTATTCCAAATAGATTTGAACATAACTACGGACTATCAAAAGAAGCAATAGATGATGTATTAAAAAAATATACTAAAGATAAAGATTATAAAGAAGATAGAAATTATAAGGAAGATAAAAAAATACTTTTTGTTACTGTGGATGTTGGAATTACTGCGTATGACCAGATTTCTTATATTAAAGAATTAGGCCATGATGTGATTATTACAGATCACCACCAAAAAATGGATAAAATTCCCCTTGCAGATTGTATTCTCTGGTCAGATGAAATTTGTGGGGCAGTAATTTCTTGGGTATTAACAAGGGCCCTAGGCTCAACAAATCCTGTAAGCATATCATTAGCTTGTGTAGCAACTATTACAGATCTCCAAACTATCACTGGATTTAATAGGCTTATTGTTAAAAGAGGATTAGAGATAATAAACAAAAAACCTCCTTTGGGTTTAAAGAAACTTTTGGAAGTATCTGGAAAGAGTTTTGATGAAATTACATCTTATGAAGTGGGTTGGATAATAGGTCCTAGGCTTAATGCTTCTGGAAGATTAGAAACAGCAGAAGATTCTATAAAACTTTTAACAGAAAAAGATGAAAAAGTGGTTGAAGAGATGGCTAGGAATCTTAATACAA
>CAZADQ010000086.1:959-2507 GCA_964483965.1 uncultured Candidatus Saccharibacteria bacterium | reverse complement strand
TAGGCATAGTTTGAGTTTCTCTTTTAGCAGGGTTTCCTTCTGAATCAATTGTATTTACCCAATCTTCTATTTTTGATAAAGGAGAAGTACCATCTTTTAAAGGTTTATAGTCTTTGGAGACGGGTAACTTAACAGGAAGCTTTTCTTCAACTGATTTTTTATCTATTGTTTTACACACTTCTTCAATTGTTCCATCTTGTTTATATATTAAAGGGATAGGTTCTCCCCAATATCTTTGTCTTGAAAATACCCAATCCCTAATTTTATATGAGATAGCCTTTTTTCCTTTCCCTTCTTTCTCTAAGTCCTCAATAACCCTATCCTTAAAACCAGAAGAAGACATTCCATTGTATCTATCGCTATTTATTGCAATTCCCTCTCCAGTAAATAAGTCTTCACTATTAGTTTCATCTTTTGGTTTTATAACCTCAACAACCTCAATATTGTGTTTTTTAGCAAATTCATAATCTCTATCATCATGAGCAGGTACACCCATAATTACACCTGTTCCGTAATCCATTAAAACGTAATCAGCTACATAGATAGGCAATGATTTTTTAGTAAAGGGATTTATTGCTTCTACACCAACGATTTTTATACCAGTCTTATCTTTTCCCACCTGTCTTTCAAGATCAGACTTATTTTTTGATTTTAAAATATATTCTTCAATCTCCCTCTTATTACCTGCTTTTAAAAGAAATTTATCAATTAGTGGGTTTTCTGGAGCAATAGCTATAAATGTAACTCCGAAGATAGTATCCGGTCTTGTCGTAAATACTTCTACAACCTCATCTTTTATTTCAAAAGAAATATTAGCTCCCTCGCTTTTCCCTATCCAGTTTCTTTGACTTGTTTTTATTGCGTCAGTGAAATCAACCTCATTTAAACCTTCAAGCAATTTTTCTGCATAAAGGGGAATCTTTAGAACCCATTGCTTAAACAATTTCTTCGTAACATTATGACCACCTCTTTCAGATATTTTCCCTCCATCTTTATCAGTCAATACTTCTTCATCGGCTAAAATACCTAGCTCCTCACACCACCATACAGGCATTTCTTTAAGTTCTGCCATGTTCTCTTCGTACATTTTCAAAAATAGCCATTGGGTCCACTTATAATAGTCGGGGTCAGAGGTAGAAAAACATCTGTTCCAATCTACACCATACCCAACATCGACAAACGCTTGTTTATAATCTTTTGTTATTCTTTCTACAATTTCCTGAGGTGTTACGCCTTCCTTTAGTGCATATCCTTCAGTGGGTAAACCAAAAGCATCCCATCCCATTGGAAAAAGAACATTGAAACCTTTCATTCTAAGATATCTTGAATATATATCAGGAACTGTGTACCTCATTGCGTGCCCTATATGTATTGATTTACCAGAAGGGTATGGTAGTTCTGCTAGAATGTATTTCTTTTCTTTTGAAGAAAAATCTACAGCTTCATAGATATTATCCTTAAGCCATTTCTCTTTCCACTTCTCTTCAATTTTTTTATGATTAAATTCCACCATAAATATGTCTTGATTCTATCACAACGACAAGCTTT
>CAZADQ010000086.1:0-949 GCA_964483965.1 uncultured Candidatus Saccharibacteria bacterium | reverse complement strand
TACCTCACATGGCTAAGAAAAAAGGAAATAGATTTTTAATAGGAATGGAGTGCACCGAAACGGGTAAAAGATCTTATATTACTCAAAAAAATCGTATTAATACTGAAGGCAAACTGGAGATTATGAAGTATAATCCGTTAATAAGAAAACACACTTTACATAAAGAAGTACAGAAGCTTAAATAAACCTTATATTTATCCTATCATCTATTATTTATCTCTAATATTTAAATTACAACTTAAAAAGCACATATTTTAAAAAAAGTGGTAAAATTAAGGCTCGTAATAGGCTTTTTGCTAAAAACATGAAAAAAGGCAAAATATATATCATTTCTACTCCCATAGGAAATCTCACTGATATGACCTTAAGATCAATTGAGGTTCTAAAAGGAATTGATTTGATACTGTCTGAAGATACTAGAGAAACTGATAAGATTCTTAAAAAATATGAAATACAAAAATCTCAACTTTCTTACAGAGATCAGAATCACAATGTTATGTTTCCAAAGATTGTAGATATGCTAGAAGATGGGTTAGACATTGCTTTAGTGTCTGACAGTGGCACTCCTCTAATATCAGACCCTGGGTATAAATTAGTAAGGGATGTAATAAGAAAGGGTTTCGATGTGGTGTCAATACCTGGACCGTGCGCTGCAATATCAGCTCTTGTGTCTTCAGGGTTTCCCACCGATAAGTTTTCCTTTTTAGGATTTTTACCTAAGTCGTCAAATGAAAGATCAAAGATCTTAGAGGAATATGGAAGTCAAGACTCTACACTAATAATTTATGAATCTCCCTTTAGAATAGAGAAGTTATTAGAGGAGATTAAAAAAACATTAGGAAATAGACAAATTTGCTTAGCTAATGAAATAACAAAAATGTACGAAAAATTTTATAGAGGAAAAGTAGAAGAATTACTAGAGGCAGTAAAAGATAAGAAATTAAAAGGA
>CAZADQ010000085.1:675-2511 GCA_964483965.1 uncultured Candidatus Saccharibacteria bacterium | reverse complement strand
TATGACCCTGTCTGAGGTTCGTCTCGAAAAACCTAAGGATTATCGTTTGCTGATTAAAACTATGAGAGAGATGCATCTGGATCGCGTTATCAGGTGTCGCACAGGCAACTTTGCATATTTTGGAAGCAACGATATTCTAATCGAAGTCTAACAGGTACGAGCCCCTAACTTGGTTAATTATTATCTAATTAACTGTGTTAGGGGTTTTATTTTTTATAAAACTTTTTTTTGATCTAATACCTATTAGATACACAGATAGATATTTTCCAATGTAACTCTTCGTTGTTTCTCAGATTACAAAAACTTTTTTAAACTAGAGTTAAGCTCTACCTCTTTAATTAAATCTGATACTTCCCTTACTTTATCTTTTGGTACAACAAGAAGCACATCTTTTGTATTTACAATAACAAATCCTTCTAACTCTATCGTAGCTAAAAGTTTTGATTTTTCTTCATTAATTAGAAGTGAATCACTTGTATTTAGAGTTATTACATTTCCTTTAACAAAGTTATCTAGTTTCTTTTTAATTAAGGCCTCTTTTAGTGCATACAGTGTTCCGGGATCTGACCATTCACCAAGGTCTGCCTTAATAACTACTGCTTGATTTGGAGTAACTTTTTCTGCAATTGCGTTATCAAAATGAATCTTTTCCAACATAGGGTATACCTTTTTTAGCGTACCCTTTTCTTTTTTTGTTCCAACATCCCTTTCTATCTTTTGAAGATATTTATACATTTTAGGTTGGAGTTTTTCATAAAGAGACAACGCAAAATCTAGATCCATAATGAAATACCCAGAATTCCACAACCATTCTTTTGATTTAAACATTTGATTGCATTTATCTATTTGAGGTTTATAAACCCATTCGAGATATTTGAAAGCTTTGTGTTCGATTTCTTTTCCAATACGTATCCATCCCAAATTATTATTTGCAAATCTTGGTGCTACTCCTATAAAAACTAGTTTGT
Organism: uncultured Candidatus Saccharibacteria bacterium; assembly: GCA_964483965.1. Lineage (GTDB taxonomy): Bacteria > Patescibacteriota > WWE3 > UBA101185 > UBA10185 > JAAZNV01. The sequence goes on along the minus strand of CAZADQ010000085.1, from coordinate 1,543 downwards.
TGGGTTCTTTTTTTACTAAAGTTTCACCTTTTTTTAGCATTTCAACAAACTTACTCTCATTTTGTATTAGATGGTCGGCCCAAAGAATAGCTACAGGCCCCTTATATCCTTCTTTTCTTAGTCTAACTAAGTTGTAGCCAATAGCTGGGGCTACATTACGTAAGGCCGGTTCTCCTACAATGTTTCTTTTTGGCATTTTAGGAAAATACCTTTTAACTAATGGTACATACGTATTTAATGTACTTATGTATATGTTCTCTTTTCCAAAATCTTTAACTCTTCTCATTGCAAGCTCGATAGTTGATTTCCCATCAAACATTTTAATGAATTGTTTGGGTAAGGCTTTACGAGAGAGTGGCCAAAGTCTTGTTCCTATACCACCTGCAAAGATTATTATCTTCATACTTTATTCTAACATCTAGTATACTGCTATAAAAAATACCCTACTGTTTATTTTTATTGTATAATTTGAGTATGAGATTACCTAGCATTTCTAAATTTTTGGACATTAGTAATTCTAAAGATATCGTGGGAGAACCGAAAATACCTGAATTTGACGAGAACAAATTAGGCTTAAAAGAAGTTTTTTTATCCTGGGATCACTTAACATCTATGCAAGACAAGAGAGGGATAGATATAAGATATATCAGATCCTTAACAATAATAGGAATATTCGTAGGCATTCTTCTTTTGATAATGCAAGAATTTTTTGTAATTCTAATAATTGGAAGTTTCATTTTTTTCACCCGAGTTGCTTTAAAGACTAATCCTGAAAATGTGAGATATGAGATTAGTAATCACGGTCTTTTAATTGGAGAAAATATGTATTACTGGAATAAGCTTGTTAGATTTTTCTTTATGCAAAGAG
>CAZADQ010000085.1:0-665 GCA_964483965.1 uncultured Candidatus Saccharibacteria bacterium | reverse complement strand
GTTTTCCAGGCAGACTGTTTATCCCTTTTAATTATAAGGATAGGGAAGTTATTAAAGAGACTCTTCTTAAATATCTTTACTTTTTGGAAGAAGAACCAAAAACTTTTTTTGATAATGCGTACGATAGGGTTGTTAGAAGATTTACTTTAGAAGAAGAATTAAGTGAAGAAGAGAATAAAAGCTATGGAGTAAGGACAGATAGTGAGAAAGAGCAAGAGACAAAGCAGCTGGAAGAATAGAAATTTAGTTTAAGTTATAATATCCCCAAATATTCAATTTATATTTTGTGTATTTGTTTTTTTGCACCCGTAGTTCAGTTGGATAGAACGTGGCGTTGCGGACGCTAAGATCGGGGGTTCGAGTCCCTCCGGGTGCACCAAAAGTTTGGGCCGTTAGCTTAGTTGGTAAAGCGCTGCATTCGCATTGCAGAGATCACCGGTTCGACTCCGGTACGGTCCACCAAAGATTAAACTCCGTATCTTTCTAATATTTTATACACACCCTCGTCGTCTAGCTTAAGTTTCTTAATGGACTTCTCACTTGGTAACCATCTGTATTTTTTCATATCTACTTTTAAATTTTTACTAACATTAACTCCGTCTTTAGTAAGTAGTTTTTTCTGAAAGTTTTGACTATAGATTTCGTGTTTTATAGTTAAGAAACCT
>CAZADQ010000084.1:0-2580 GCA_964483965.1 uncultured Candidatus Saccharibacteria bacterium | reverse complement strand
CTTTTTACACGACTTGCAATCCACCATCGGATCAGAAAACGAGGTTGTATGTCCAGATGCCTCCCACACTTGAGGGGCCATTAAAATACTGCTGTCAAGACCAAAAATATCATTTCTTCTTATTACAAAATTACTCCACCAAGAATTAATAATATTTCTAAGCATTAAAACACCCAAAGGTCCGTAGTCATAAGTATTGGCTAAACCTCCATAGATCTCAGATCCAGGGAATACAAAACCTCTTCTTTTACACAAGGAAACTATCTTTTGTTGTAAATTATCAACTTCTTTCATAAACCAAGTATATCAAATCACTCCTATCATTCCATATTAATCTCTAAGCTTTTAAATTTACTCTCAAGTTTTCTACCTATATAGATCTTTAGCACTTTGTCAATTTCCCCTACTAAATCATGCATTTCTTTTGTAAGATTTCCCCTCATAACGGATTCTAAAGATAAGGCAGCATCCTTTGATAAACTTAGACCAAATTTAGAACATTTATCACACTCGATGCCTCCATTATCAATATTAAAAGTGTATCTATTCCAACTTTCAGTAATAGGTTTTCCACAACTATGACATCTATCTACTGTAAATTGATATCCTAAAATATTCATATAATTCATCTCAAAATAACAAACAAACAAATCCCCCTCATACCCATTTTTATCCAAAGCTTTTAAAGTCCTTACAAATAGATTAAATATCTTAGCAGATTGTTCATCTTCTTCAGTTTCTTCTGTAGTTTTATAAATTAGTTCTGCAAGATAGTATGCTTTTAAGGATTTTTTAAGATTGTTCTTTAGATTTTTAAATGATTCTAAAGTTTTAACCTCCTCGATATTTTTAATACCATTACTATTAGAATATATACTTGTAGAAATTAAATTTAGCGTGTCAAGATTCCCAGCTCTTTTTGAACTAATTTTCCTTACACCTCTTCCTATGGCTGATATCTTTCCATTATCTTTAGTAAAAAGAGTAAATATCTTATCTGAATCTTTATACTTAATGTTTTTTAAAACTATTGCTTGTGTATTATATTTTTTCATAAAAATTCCCCGCTCCTTTTCTTTTAAAGCGGGGTAAAGAATTATCGAAATATTAAACTGTTCCAAAATCTAGGTTTTATAATTACTTTATTATTATCGTTGTATCTTTATCTAATTCAATCTCCTGTATTTTTCCTCCAAAATTAACAGTGTGTTTTTCCTTCTCGATCCCTGCTTGCTTTTGAATAGTTAGATTATATTCTTTCTCGTTAATAAATTCAGATGGTACGAAGTACTTGAATACTATTTCTTTTGATTCTCCAGGGCTAAGTTCCAAAAAACCACTAAACCACACTTTATTTCTCTCTTGATCCTTAAGATTTAAACTACCGTTTTCAGATCCTTCAACAGACACAAGCTCAGACCCAATAGGAGCATATACTCTTACCCAATCTCTAAATCTTTTGACGAAAGCTCCGTATTCGACAGATGGCTCTTTATAGGTGTACTTAATCTTAACTGTTCTGATCCACTTGTCACCATCTTTATCCAAAGAATGAGCTACTTCTTTTTCCGTAAACCAGTTTGTTTTATCCCCACCTAGATTAGTAGAAACAACCATAGAATAATCTCCATCAACTTTGTCTTTAACTCTCCCACCTATACCATATTTATCGATTAAATCCTGTGCCTCAGCATCAAATATATAAACAGATATATGCTTTCTAACAGCTAAATCTATTCCCTTCTCAATCAATTTAGACCATATATTGCTATCAGACTCAAAAACGTTAATTAACATTCGTTGCATCAATTCCCCCAGGACTCTTTTTCTCCCAGATTGCTGGGCTAAAGCAAGTGAAGCAATATTTTCTAATTCCAAAACTACGTTATCTTTTGTATAAGTAATGCCATTAACAGTGACGGGTCCTGTGATATCCAATAACTCTTCGATAACATATGTGTCTATTGCAAAAATACCGTCAATTTCTTTTACTTCGTAAGAAATTCTTCCTGCCATATTATAAAAAATCATAAACTGGTCCATTGAAGTAACAAAATCTGGTGAATAATTCATATCCCTTGCGTACCATCGCTCAACTTTAAGAAGTTGTGTATAAGGAGCGGGGGCATCTGGGAAATCATAATAAGAATCAATTGCGTCTAAAGTTAAATCAACACTGTACATATCTTTTGAGGTAAAATCAGAATCAAGTAAACCGTTTGTTATCTTAAATGTTGCGTAGTTGGTCATAAAACCCCCAGTGGGTCGTATTTCCTTGTCATTCTGCATCACAATCATATATCTTTTTGTATCGGTTCCAACTGCAAGTATCTTTGGAACTATCAGCAAAGCTTTTTTGATGTCAGGTGCATAATCATCAGCTTTGGATAAACTGTTCTTAGCAAACTCAATGTTTGATCTAATCTCTGTTTTTCCTATCTTTTCTGGATATTTCTCAACATTAACAGTGGATAGTTCATTTCCTATCTTTGAAACTCTTTCTATTACACCATCCATCTGATCAGCAACCTGAGGCATTACAGAAACCCAACCCTGAAAAGCTTCCATCAACCCCTCAGC
>CAZADQ010000083.1:0-2656 GCA_964483965.1 uncultured Candidatus Saccharibacteria bacterium | reverse complement strand
ACTGACTCCCCAGTTAGAGAAGACTCGTCTATGAAAAAACCATCTTCTTTTATTATTCTAATATCAGAAGGAACGATGTCCCCAGTTTCCAAAAAAACTATGTCTCCAGGAACTAGCTCACTTACAGGAATATAATGCGTATTTCCATTTCTTATAACTCTTGTTTGATTTATTACTAATTTTTTAAGGTACTTCAAAGTTTTTTCAGATTTGTATTCCTGATAAAAGCCTAACGTAGCATTTATTGCAACAAATAAAATAATTAACACAGCATCAAGTTTTTCTCCAAGCAAAAAAGCTATTAAAGATGCGGCAAAAAGAAGATAAATAAAAGCAGATTTAAATTGTCTCAATAAAACGTCATACCAAGATACTCCACTTGCACTTAATACATTTAAACCATATCTTTGTCTTCTTATTGCAGCTTTCTGGGGTGTTAATCCTTTTTCAAGAGAAGTTGAGAATTCTTCAAGAATTTGTTCTTTGTCTTTTATTGTATATTCAGAAAAATTCATGGGCAGTTAATGTATAAATTCTAGCAGACGGGTAATTAAATAGGAATAAATCTATATTTAGAAGTAATTTATGAATATTTTTTGAGAATTTTAAAAAACATATTGACTTCGGGTTTACTTCGGTATTTAATAAAAGATATGATACAAAAGATCATTGCCCCAACTTCAGTTCTAGCTCTATTTAATCATAAAAAACACTCCTTTGAACCAATATTGATACTTTGGGAAGGTAAAAAACACAAAGTAAAAAAGATAGGGTACCATCATAAAATAAAGGAAGGAGAAGTTCTCTTTCATGTATTTTCACTCCTTTGTGAAAGTCTCTTCTTTAGATTAAAACTAAATACAGAAAATTTAACTTGGGTTATAGAGGAGATATCAGATGGAGAAGTTAATTGAACTTCCATTTAATCCAAAACCATCTACGATAATGCACATAGATATTAACTCGTGCTTTGCAACCATTGAGCAACAGGCAAATCCATCTTTAAGAGGGAAGCCAATCGTTGTTGCTGCATATGATTCTCCATCAGGGTGTATTTTAGCTTCTTCAATTGAAGCCAAAAGAATTGGAATAAAAACAGGAATGAGAGTTAAAGATGGAAAGTTAGTATATCCAAATCTTATCGTCTTAACTCCTGATCCACCTAAGTATAGAGATGTTCATTTGAAGATTAGGAATATTCTAAAAACTTACACAGATATTGTTGAACCTAAATCCATAGATGAATTTGTTATAAATCTTGAAGGGTACCCTGCTTTTAACTTAGGGGTGTTTAATGTAGGAGGAGAGATAAAAAGAAGAATAAAAGAGGAGATAGGGGAGTGGATTACTGTTTCAATAGGCATTGCTCCCAATAGATTTTTAGCTAAAACAGCATCCAATTTAAAAAAACCTGATGGCTTGGAAGAAATAAATTTAAAAAATCACTTGGAAATATTTTCTAGATTGGAACTTACTGACTTATGTGGAATAAAAAGAAGAACTGTATCAAGACTTTCAAATGGAAATATATTTACTGTGATGGATTTATTCAATGCAAACATTCAGCAGCTTAAATATGCATTTCAATCAATCTGTGGTTATTACTGGCATCTACGATTACATGGGTGGGAGATGGACGATGTTTCATACGATAGAAAGAGCTTTGGTAACTCATTTGCGTTACCCAAACCTTTTAAAACACCAGAAGAATTATCTCCAATCCTTTATAAGTTAGTTGAAAAAACTGCTCAAAGATTAAGAAGTGGAGGATTCAAAGCAAGAGGAGTTCACATTGCAATAAACTACAGAGATGGTACGTATTGGCATCATGGGGAGATTGTTAAACACGATCTTTTTGATTCAAGAGACATATTTAAAGAGATGTATAGAATTATGTGCAAATCTCCTTATAAGATTCCTGTGACGGTAATAGCAGAATCGTGTTTTGGACTTATTTCATATGATATTAGTCAATTAGATCTTTTTGAGAATATAGAAAGGAAAAAAAGGCTTGTAGAGACCCTTGACGATATAAACAGAAGATGGGGGGAATTTGTAATTACCCCAGCTAAAATTATCTCAGCAAAAGAATATGTACACGATAGAATCTCTTTTGGCGGGGTGAAGGAACTTAGAGATTTAACAAACAAATAGTAAGGTACTTAAAGATTTTTATAGTCAAGATGCATTGCTTCTTTAACTCTTTTTAAGGTTTCAACTGCAATAGGTCTTGCGTAATTATTCCCATCATTTAATATTGCCTGGATGTCATCTTTCTCGTGTTCTTTTCTTCTTTCTCTTATTGGACTTAAAAATTCCTGGAGGGCAATGTTCAATTTTTCTTTAACCTCGACGTCCCCTACATCTCCTGTTTTATATCTTTTCTTTAAATCTTCTACTTCTTCTTTATTCTGATTAAAAAAATCGTGATATATAAACACTGGGTTACCTTCTACTGTACCTGGGTCGTTAGGATGTATTCTATTAGGATCTGTAAACATACTTTTTATCTTTTTTTCTACAGTATCCTTATCATCTCTTAAGAAAATTGCATTATTTAGAGACTTTGACATTTTAGCTTGCCCATCTGTTCCCACAAGTCTACCTACATCTCCAACCAATCCTTTACAATCAACAAAAGTAGGGGAATAAGTTC
>CAZADQ010000082.1:0-2679 GCA_964483965.1 uncultured Candidatus Saccharibacteria bacterium | reverse complement strand
ACTTGTACTAACATCCCACTTACTTTACTAGTTTAATCATTAAAAAATAATCTGTACCAAGAATACCAATTCTTATTTTGGTTATTCTTTACTTCCTTATTCTCAATCTCTCTTTTATCTGATTCTGAAAGAACATTGTTAAGTGTGTTATCATCGTTTTTACTTTTTACTACTACATAAATCTCCTCATCTGGTTTTATCAGATTTAGATCGTTTCTAGCTTTCTCCTCTATGTATTCATCAGTTTTTTTATATTCTATTTCCTTCTCTATATCTTTCTTTTTCTTCTCCATCTCCAATATCTCTTGATTTATCTCATCTAATCTATCTTTACTCTTGAATACTTCAAAAGAAGACTTAACGAAGCTTGCTGTTAAAAAAAGAAACAGAATACTACCTAGAAAATATTTCAATCTACTGCTCTTAGACATTAAACTCATAATAGGCAATAAATTGACAGTTTTCAACCTGTTTGGTATCCTAAGCCCATAGAGTTTCTTTTTTGCCTATAATCTGTTACAATATGCCCCTACGTAAAGGTAAATTTGTTAATTACAAATATTATGAATAAATTAGAACTAGCTCATAAAAAGTTTATAGAGAAATTAAAATCTGAAGGAAAATCAGAAGCAACTCTTGTTGCCTATAATAAAGATATAGAACAGGTAGTAAATTTCCTAAAAGATAAAGGTGTTGATACCACTGAGGGTATGAATATAGAACATTTAGAAGAGTTTATGAAGAGTCTTGAAGAAAAGAAATATACTTCAAAATCAATATCAAGAAAAACAAATGCTGTAAGAACTTTCATTAAATATTTGAATAAAGAAGGTTATATAAAAACAGATATCTCTTCACAGTTAAAACATCCTAAGTTTGAAACAAAAGCTCCAAGAATATTATCAAAACTCGAATACAGAGCTTTAAGAGATGCTGCAAGAGAAGATGAAAGAAGTTACGCAATGGTGGAGGTTCTTCTTCAAGCAGGATTAACAATATCAGAGCTCTCTGGAATAAAAATAGAATACATTGATATAAAGGGAGAGACAGGAACATTATTTATTCCAAAGAAAAATAATAGAGAAGATAGAACAGTTCCATTAAACAAAGCTGTTGTTGAAGCTATAAATAAATATATAGAGGTAGGAAGACCTAAATTAGATAAATCTACAAATTTGTTCATTACAAAAACAGGAAGACCTCTTTTAATTAGAAATATTAGATCAACTATAGATAGGTTTTTTAAGATAGCTGGTGTTGAAAATGCAAAAGTAAATGATCTTAGACATACTTTTGTAGCCCATCATTTAGAAAATGGGGTAAATATTTCTTATTTAGCTAGAGTTTCAGGACATAAGAGAGTTTCAACAACAGAGAAATACTTAGAATACATTACAAAACCAGAGAAAATGGATAAAACAGAGCTTGGTATATTGTAATTTAGAGAAGTCCTAAACTTTGATACCATAACCAAACAAAAAACGACTAACAAGTCGTCTTTTATCTCTCCTTATTTTATCTGCTTCATAATATCAAGGATGGTTTTACTCCAAAGACATTACTCTTAAAATCTCGCTAACCTTAGGGTTTACAACAGGTCTCTGGATCAATCCCCTTAGTGTTTCTTGACTGATTTCTTCCCCGTTGCCTGTCTTACTGATTAGATCGACACCTTTATTAAATTGTTTTATGTTTGTCATATTGAAAGGAATTCGACCATAAATGATCGGGACACTTAACTTATCGGAAATCTGGGCATTAGAACCACTGTAGTCGTAAGCAACACTCCTTCCCTTCACAGGAACAACAGTTGCCTCATCGTAAGGTAGTTCCTTTTCAAACAGTTTCGGTGATAGCTTTATATTTCTAAAAATTTCTTGGGACGTAATCGACGGTAATTTATTAAAACCTAAACGCAGATTATCTAAAGAAACCCCGTAAAGTTCTGGGTCTTTAAAACCCAAATTAGCATTCAGATAAATGGCGCTTGCATACCAATTATTACCATTTTCATTTTGGTTTATTGGTTCTCCCATTGGAATCAATAAGCAGGGATTTCCTTCGGTATCCTCTTGAATGTAGGGTGCTATCTCCGGTCTCTTTTCTATAAACCCTCTAAGAAGCTCGGCACTAGCGGTTTCATATAATTTAAGCTTGTCTATTATTTCCTCAGGAGATTTTTTTTCATTAGTCTCCATATTAGATATTGTACTTGGTTGCTCTAATGACATAAATTAATTAAACCTAATTACCTAATTAAATACAAGGGATAATTTAATCTAAAAAATTCCTAGTATTATTTTCAACTAACCGATTAATTTGTGCAAAACAAAAGAAACTATTGCTAGGACTATGGAAAATAACATCGCAGTCCAAAAAGAGTTTATTTCAAATCCTGGTACTATCTTTGAAGCTAAAATAACAATGAAGGCATCTATAACAAATGTAAATAAACCTAAAGTTAAGATGTTTATTGGAAGAGATAGAATAATTAAGATTGGTTTCACTAACATATTTAGTAAAGCCAAAACCAACGCAGCGATCAAAGCAATGGAAAATGATGGGATATTTACACCCGTTAAGAGATAACCAGTTGCATATACAGCAAAGCCATTTAATAAGAACTTAATAATATTTTGAATCATTTAGTGCCTCCTTTTAAAAATATATGGTGGGTGA
>CAZADQ010000081.1:0-2703 GCA_964483965.1 uncultured Candidatus Saccharibacteria bacterium | reverse complement strand
TACAAAATCCAAGAATCTATCTCCATAAGTAAATGTGTATTTTTGTCCAATCCCTTCAATGTATTTTGATACGTAGTGGTGAACATATGGATGATATAAGAAGATTACAGGAACTTGTTCTTCAATAACAGCTTGGAATTGATTGTAATGAACTACTCTTTTATCGTTATCCAACTCGTTTCTTCCTTCTTCCAAAGCTCTATCAGCTCTTATTTGATCGAAGCCTGAGATATTTAAGTTTGGAGAATCTTTTTGTGCAGAATGCCAAAACACATATCTATCCGGGTCCCTTCCAACTTCCTGACCATAAAGAAGTATTTCAAAATCCCTGGGTTCAATTACTTTTTCTATAAATGCTTCTGGATCGATTTTCTTGATTTTAATCTCAATATCTAATTTGTCTTCCCATATGCTAACTATCTTTTCAACTAAATCTATATGCTCTTTTTCATCAGGTACTTTTATTTCCAGAGTAATCGTATCTAAAATATCCGTAAATGTATCATTGTATTTATTAAAATTTATACTTCTATCTGTAAATAAACTCCTGCTGATTGGTCCTTGCACAGGTATGCCGTTATCAGATATAAGTTCGTCAACTGGAAGAACTTTTTCTAGTTTTCTTCTCAATTCGACATCCTGTAACTTCTCATTTCTTAAATTAAAGTAAAGAGAGTAATAAACACCTTGAACAGGAAACTTGTGATCATAAAAATTAGTTAAATTGTTACAACAATTATAGTCAATTGTGAAACCTTGTATCTCTCCAAGTTTTGCAGCTGTAATAAGTTCGTCTTTATTAGGATAAAACCTAAAAACTATTTTCTTTATTGAATACTCTCTTTTTGTAGTTACGAGTATAACTTTAGTAATAAAAGAACCAGATTTTTCTACTCTAACAATTCTAAAATCATTGCTTGAAACAGGACTAAGATAATTTGTTTTCTCTTCTGAGTTATTTTGCATTATTCCTAAGGTTAATAAACTTAAAAAAGAAGCATATTTGTTAGGAAGAGTAAATCTAACTGTTAGATCATCTACTTTATCGGTTGCCACATAAGCAAGGTCTGGGGATTTATAGGAAGTGTATATTAAATCATCAGCTGTAATCTTTTTACCGTTGCTCCAATATTGATTATCTTTTAATTTTACAGTGTAAATTAAACCATCTTCAGAAACACTCCAAGTGTCAGCAAGATCAGGTACGGTAGAACCATATATATCATATTTGAATATCCCTCTGTAAATTAATCCTGATATAGTTTTTTCGATGTTGTTTTGTGTTTGAGATGGAAGAAAAGATTGTGGCTGTCCAACTACTCCTTCAACATAGGTTTGTGTAGGCAGAACAGCTAAAACTAGAGTATATATATAAAATACAATACTTTGTATTAGATTCATTTTAAGATAAATTCTATCAAATATTGTTATAATTTGCTTAAAAGAAGCTTTTACTGATAGAATATTAAAGATTTTTGGCCCTATCGTCTAACGGTTAGGACGCCAGGTTTTCATCCTGGTAATCGGGGTTCGATTCCCCGTAGGGTCACCATTTATTTCTATACTTAAACGACAGCTAACAAGGAATTATTAATTTTTAGCATTCTAATTGTTACTAACTATTCAATCTTTTAAAAATGCTAAAATAGATAGTATGAATATATACATCGGATATAAATACAGAAACTTTAAAGATAAAGAGGCATTAAAAAATAGTTTATATATAATATCCGATATTTTAACCTCAATGGGTCATAAAACCTTTATCCTAGGAAGAGATGAATTTAACTGGAACCATCATGGTAGTCCTCAAAATAGCATTATTCCAATAATTAAAAACATAACTAAAAATGATATTTTCTTAGCAATAGTTGAATGTGATAGTGAGAGTAATGGTCTTTTCTTCGAATCTTTTTGTTCAAAGATATTTGGAAAGAAAATGATTTTAGCAATTAAAAATGGGTTTAATGGTGAACCTTTCTCTAAATTTACAAAGAACATTGTTAATTTTGAAAATTATGAAGATATTCCTAACCTAGTTAGTAAATTTCTTTAATCTTTTTTAGATTTAAAATAAATAATTTAAAAATACTTTCTTCCCTTTAATTTTGTAGGCATATACTCTTGATCTGTTTTTTTAGCCTCCTCACTATGTTCATATTTATAGTCCTTTCCATATCCAATATCTTTCATAAACTTAGTCGGAGCATTTCTAATCTCTAAAGGAATAGGAAGATTTCCATACTTTTCTACATCTTCTTTTACTTTTCCATAAGCAATATAAAGGCTATTAGACTTAGGTGCTTTTGCCATGTATGTAACTGCTTCTGCCAAAGCTAGGTTACACTCAGGGTATCCAATTACCTCACATGCTCTAAATGCAGAAACGGCAATGTTTAATGCGTTTGGGTCTGCAAGTCCAATATCTTCCGATGCAAATCTAATTACTCTTCTTGCAATATATAAAGGATCTTGTCCTGCTTCTATCATCCTTGCTAACCAATAAAGAGATGAGTCGGGGTCTGACCCTCTCATTGATTTATGAAGAGCAGATATTGTGTTATAAAATTCTTCTCCTTTTAAATCAAATCCTAAGTTTCTTCTTTGAAGAGCATCCTCAACATTCTTCATTGATATTAATTTTGAATTACTTAGTTGAGAGGCAATTTCTAAAACATTTAATGCAATCCTTGCATCTCCATT
>CAZADQ010000080.1:756-2747 GCA_964483965.1 uncultured Candidatus Saccharibacteria bacterium | reverse complement strand
TAGGGGAAATGTTAAGTGACTATTATAAACTTCCTCAGATTTCACTTGGACAAATTCTTAGAGAACTTCCCAGCTCTCATCCTTGGTACAGTGTTGTTAAAAAGCAGTTAGAAGAAGGAGTTTTAGTAGATCAAGATAAGGCAGCCACTCTCTTAAAGGAGGAGTTGTTTAAAGAAAAATACATTGAGGGTTTTATTCTTGATGGATGGTTTAGGTCGATGGAGAACATTCGTTTATATTTTCCAAAAATTGATAAGTTTATTCTATTAGATATACCTCCTGAGGAAAGCCTGAAAAGATTAAGTTCTAGAAGAACATGTGAGGAATGCGGCGATGTTTATAATCTGTATACAAGGCCTCCCGAAGTACCAAATACTTGTGATAGATGCGGTGGTAAGCTAATACAGAGAAATGACGATAATACCGAAGCAATTCAAAAAAGATTAAATGTATTTAACACAGAGACAGCGAGCGTGATAAGTTTTCTGGAAGAGAAAGGTTTATTAATAAAAGTAGACGGTAAAGGAACACCAGAAGAAGTTTTTGAACTTGTTAAAAAAGCCTTAGAATAAATAAAACTATTTATTATTAGATATTGTCGGGTGTTATAATTTCTTTAATGCCGGAAAAAAATCAACTAAGAAAAAATATGGATGTTATTAAATATTGGAGAAAAGATCCAAAATCCATAGAGAAATTTCAGTTTATATATCATTTTATTCCACATCCAGAAAAGAGAGTAAAAGCAAGTTTTTTACAGAATAAAGCAATTTTTCTTTACTGCGTGCTAATACTTTTAGTTACGTTTGCTTTCAGATTCATACCTCAAATTGCACCTGGGGTTTTAGGTTATGCATCTAATATTAATATTTCTGATCTTTTAAAATATACAAACAGAAAACGAGAGGAAGCAGGAGCATCTAATTTAAGTTTAAATGCAAGGCTATCCTTGGCTGCAGAAAAGAAAGCACATGATATGTTTGAAGACGGTTACTGGTCACATGTTGCTCCTGACGGAAAAGAACCTTGGGATTTTATTATAGCTGAGGGATATGACTACATATATGCAGGAGAGAATCTTGCAAAAAACTTTTCTACTTCTAAGGAGGTTGTGGAGGCTTGGTATAAATCTCCTTCCCACAAGACCAACTTAATAGGTACAAACTATAACGAGGTTGGTTTTGCAGTGGTAAATGGTGTTATGGATGGATATGAGACCACTCTTGTTGTTCAAATGTTTGGAAAAACTAAGCAACCTTCAACTGTGGCAGCAGTGTACGAGGGTGAAGATTCCATAGAAAATAGCAAAGTGGGCCTAGAGGAATCAGAACCTGTCAAGGGAACCCAAGTATCAAATACAGAAGAGAAGGTAGAGAAAGATAAGATCGAAAAAGATCTATCTTTAGAATCAGAAATTCCATTGGGTACTAAAACAACGCCATTTGTTGATATAACAACTGTAACAAAGAGTATTAGCTTAGCTTTTGGTGGTTTTGTAGGTTCACTCTTAGCTTTGGATGTTTGGTACACGAAGAAAAAGGGAGTAAGCAAATTCTCGGGTCTTTCATTAGCTCATATAGCAATGTTAATTGTAGTTATAGCTAGTATTTGGTTTGTATTTAAACCAGGAATAATAATATAAATGGATAATATTAAAGAGCACAGATTGGAATATTTCATCCTTTTTATCGCAGTTACTGTTTTTGTAACTCTTATTTCTATGTTTCGTTTTGACAGAGGGGCTTTAGTTATAATATCAGGACTTGGATCACTTTTTTATGTTCTTTGGGGTATAATACACCATGTTATAAGAGGGAAGCTTACAAGAAACGTAGCTTATGAGTATAGCTTATTCGGGGTTTTGATATTCCTTCTTTTTTTCACTGTCTTAAGTTTTTAAATAAACAAATATGAAAATTGTAATCGTTATACCTACTTATAATGAGGCAAAAAATATTGGTCGTTTAATAGATTCTTTGAAAAACGAGTTT
>CAZADQ010000080.1:0-746 GCA_964483965.1 uncultured Candidatus Saccharibacteria bacterium | reverse complement strand
TGTTAAAATTTCAAACCATGATTTTAAAATTTTAGTTGTAGAAGGAAACTCCCCTGATGGAACGGCAGGCATTGTTAGGGAGTATGAAAAGAAATACGATTTTGTACATTTGCTGATGGAGCAGAAGAAAGCTGGTTTGGGATCCGCTTATATTTATGGTTTTAAGTATGCAATGAGTGAACTTGGTGCAGATATTTTGGTCGAGATGGATGCAGATTTTCAACATGATCCAAAAGAATTGAAAAACTTAATTGATGAAATCGATAATGGTTATGATTATGTTATTGGTTCCAGATTTGTTAAAGGAGGTAGTATACCTAAAGAATGGGAATTAAAGAGAAAGTTGTTTAGTAAGCTTGGAAATATTGTATCTAAGGTAGTTTTAGGTATTAGAGGTGTTAATGATTTTACGACAGGTTATAAAGTATCAAGAGTAAAGGGATTTGTAGATAGCATTGATTTAGATAACATTTTATCCAAAGGTTTTGCATACAAAATAGATCTTCTTTATAAAATGCATAAAGCTGACGCAAAGATAAAAGAAGTTCCTATAACATTTAGGCTAAGAGATGAGGGGGATTCGAAAATGGAGAAGAACAACTTGAAAGATTCATTGAGAGTTGTATTTACATTAAGATTAAAGGAACAGGAAACTCAAAAATTTTTGAAGTTTTGCATTGTAGGTTTTACTGGTCTTTTTGTGGATACTGGAATCTTTAATTTTTTAAGAGTAACTTTATTTACAT
>CAZADQ010000079.1:0-2814 GCA_964483965.1 uncultured Candidatus Saccharibacteria bacterium | reverse complement strand
AAGGCGATAGACATAACTTTTCTTTTATCAATAAATATATGTTCTATATATCTTTCAAAGAAGATTTTTAAGGCCATCATACCTAATTATTGTACATCAAAAGTGTTAAAATGTTCCTTAGTGTTAAAGATTTTTTCAAAGAAATTCATAATTATCTACGTTTTCTTTGCATTTTTGATGCTTTATAGACTCGGTACATCTATGTTTACTGCGGATTCTCATTTTTGGTATCTAAGAACTCAAAATTTCATATCTGCTGTTAAAGAAAAAAGCTGGGAAAATACTTATCAGAATCCTAAGCCAGGAGTAACAATAATGTGGGCGTCAGGTATAGCTATGGACGCCTATCTTAACTACTATGAGAGTAAGCATGATTTTGTTCCATACATATTTAGTTCTGACATATTTCCAAGATTAGACTTTGTAGCCAAGTTTCCTTTAGTTGTATTATGTTTGATTTCAGTACTTTGTCTTTATCTTCTTATTAAAAAGGTCTTAAACGAAGATATGGCGTTTTTTTCTGTTGTTTTCCTTGTATTCCAACCGTACTACATCGGAGTTTCAAGATTTTTTCACGGAGATGGGACTTTAACTGTTTTTATGACGATATCTGTATGTTTTCTTCTTTATTACGTAATAAAAGAAAAAAAGAATATATTTCTAATCTTATGTGGAATAGCGGGGGGTCTCGCTTTTTTAACCAAAATGCAGGCTATTTATTTAATTCCTTACACGTATCTTATCTTGAGTATAGATTCTTATGTAAATAGAAAGAACTTATCAAGTTTTTTAACTAATCTAGCAAAAAACTTATCTTTATGGAGTTTGGTATTTGTTTTGACAGTATTCATTCTTTTCCCTGCTTTGTGGGTAGAACCTACTCAAACACTTACTAACATGTACAAAGAAGCTACAAGGGTAACAGGGAACCTTGTAGATACAGATCCTGATAATCTTTATATTGGAAACTTAGTTAAGATATTTAATCCCTTAAGTATCATATTCTTCATAACGGGAGTATTTTTCTTTGCACTAAAAGTTAAGGAAGATATAAAAAGAAAGAATCTTTTCTTGATTTATGTTTTTCTTTTCCTTTTCTTCTATCTTATTCAAATGCAACTTATAGATAAGAAAAGTTCTAGATATCTTCTTCCTCTTTTTCCTTTTGCTAGTATATTTTGTGCTTACGGATTTTTAAATATCAACAATAGAATAAAGAATAGGTTATTAAAATTACTTTTATCTTTAACTCTTTTAGGTTATTTAATAGTAAATATATCTACATATATACCACACTACACTGCAATGACAGAGGGACACCCTTGGGGAGCCTTAAGCTACGAGGCTGCAAATTATTTGAATAAGAAGAGCAAGGCTCATTTGTTAAATGTGGTAGTTATTACAAAAGAACAAACATTTAGACCTTTTTTCAAAGGTACAACTTACGCAAAGGGAGAAACACTACCTGAAGGTAAAGAAATTAGTTATGTTGTTGTATCTACATACGAAAATATTCCAGATAATCTAAAATATTGTATTTATGAATATACCGTAACTTTTAAAAACAAGGAGTTTTGGAAAATCTATAATTGCGTGAATAGAGAATAAATAATTGGGAATAAACATCGGTAGATTTGTCATCTTGAATAAAATTTGAGATATGTGCTAATGTAACTACAAAAGTATGGGGACACACAAAACAAAGAAATATTTTTATAAGAACGGGAAGAAGATTATACCTAAGGATTCTAGATTCCATTTGTTAAAGGAAAAGATAAAGAAGGAAGAGAAGATAAGTACAATCTTTGAGAAACAAACTATTTCTTCATTAAATTTAAAGAAGAAAGATATTCTTTCTAAAGTTAAGGGAAAGATTAAATTACCATTAAAACCAAATCTAACTCACGTAAGAAAGAATTTAACAGGAGCTTGGGCATCTATATCTGTTGTTGCAATTTTTGTATTTCTAACATCTTTAATGTTAACTCCACAAAAGGCTAAGCCACAGGATACAACAAGATATGCAATTTATTCTTCAAGACCATTAACCCTCCAACCTTCAACAAATGCAGTTTATTCAAAGGATTCCAGAGCTCAAAGAATAAATGAAGTATTTAAGATTTATAACTGTCCTTTAGAAGGAATGGGGGATGTGTTTGTTTATGAAGCAGATAAAAATAATATCCCTTGGTGGTTAGTAGCTGCTGTATCTTTTCAAGAATCAAGCTGTGGAAAAAAGACTCCAAAGGTTGGGGGAATAGAATCCTATAATGCATGGGGTTGGGCAGTGTATGGAGATATGACTTTTTCTTTTGATAATTATGCAAGAGGTATAGAGACAGTTTCTAAGTATTTTAGAACTAGATTTTTCTCTCAAGGTATTACAGATCCTTGCGAGATTATGAAAACTTACACTCCTCAATCAAATGGTTCTTGGTGTGAGGGAGTTAATCATTTTGGAGATATTATTAAGGATTTTAAGACTCAAGAAAGTTAAGTTACCAACTTGTTTTATTTATAGTTATTTTTATGTTTAATTCCTATTCCCCAATCTATGTAATAGTCCTATAGCATTTGATTATTACCTAATTCCGTGGTAAGATTACCCCTTGTATGAGTAAAAAAACACATAGTTTATACATAAGAATATTGCCTTTTTTAATGCTTTTTGTTGTATCTGCAACCTTAAACATTATTTCAGGAAATAGAGAAAAAGAGGTTGTTGAGGGCTTTTTTCAAGAAAATGAAGAGAAATTAAGAGAAGACAAGGTAGAAGCATTAGAAAATTTCTTTGGCTATTTTAATTCTCCATTA
>CAZADQ010000078.1:0-2879 GCA_964483965.1 uncultured Candidatus Saccharibacteria bacterium | reverse complement strand
GGGTAACGCTCGGAACCTACGTATTACCGCGACTGCTGGCACGTAGTTAGTAGTTGCTTATTCATTCTTTCTTCATGAAAAAATAAAAGAGGTTTACAACCCAAAGGCCTTAATCCCTCACGCGATGTCGCTGCATCAGACTTTCGTCCATTGTGCAAAATTCCCGATTGCTGCCCCCCGTAGGGGTGAGGCCCGTGTCTCAGTGCCCCTCTGGCTGGTCATACTCTTATACCAGCTACCCGTCGTAGGCTTGGTAGGCTTTTACCCCACCAACCACCTGATAGGCCGCAGGCTCATCCTTAAGCGATAAATCTTTAGTGTCACCACCACATAAGGGATTATCCCATCTTTCGATGGGTTATACCTTACTTAAGGGTAGATTCCTACGTATTACTCAGCCGTTCGCCATCCGCTTACGCGGATTTGACTTGCATACCTTAGGCACGCCGCTAGCATTCACCCTGAACCAGGATCAAATTCTTAATAAAAGTTATAATGCTAAAAAAGACAAACTTTCACAAATGCGTTAGTGAACGTTTATCTAAAAAGCACCCGTTCTTGTTGCCTTACAGATCTTGAATTATCAAAACCTCAAAGGAAATTTTCAATGTACGAGACCTGAATATTACTTCAGTGTTAAATAAATAGCAACAACTTATTCTTATGTCAAATAATCATTGCTACTCAACATAAGAAACTTCAATTGAACTGGTTTCAAAAACACTAGAAACAGTTCCAACAATATCTTCTTTTTTATATATCGGAGAACATGTAATAAGATCTAAATGGACAGCATTAAACTCCGGCCATGTGTGAACAACTATATTTGAGTTAGATAAAACAAATGTCACAGTCATTCCCCCACCTTTAAACTCAGTAACTTTCCTATCTACTACTTTAAGTTTATGGGCACTACAAATCTTATTCATTAAGTTAGTTAATTTGTTTTTAGACAATGTAATATCTTTTGTGACCTCAAATATTTTAAAAACAACATGATCAACGAATGGAAACTTCTCTTCTTTTTGATTCTCAAATGTATATATATTATTCGGACTAAAACCTAGTGCGTGAGTAAATTTATTAGCTTTCAATATGTATAAAGAACTAGCATTCCCTATGGAATCGGCTCCTGTATATCTAGCAAATTTCTCAATCCTGTCCTCAATAGATAGACCATATCTATTTATCATTTCCTGAATCTTCAGTATTTTTTCTGGAGATTTAAAACTATTTCCGTAGTACATAAAAATATATTTTCCGTCAAACCCATTAAAATCACCCAGAAGCTCGATAGATCTCTCCAAGAATAGTCTCACCCCACTTTTAGTATACGGCGGATCAAAAACAACAACATCAAATTTCCCTAAATATTTTTGGTCTAAATCTTTTCTAACATCATAAGAAACTGTTTCAATATTTTTTAAACCGTACTCCTCAGAAGCTTTCTTTACTTTATCCAATATGCTTCTATCTACATCAAATACCACAATACTTTTGTATGTTGAATTAATTAAACCTAAAGATATAGAATTCAAATCATCGTCACCAATAAATGCGATATTTTTACCATTAATTACACCCTTTTCTTCAAGAATCCTAGATTTTGAATAAACTGTTTCTGGTGTTGCTAAAAATTGATCAAACTCTCTTTTTGGATCTACAACATATTTATTTCTCATTTCTTTAATTCTATCCATTATGTCTTCTCCTCTATCTTCGCAAGTGCAACAACCAACACAACTTTCACAACTATCACAGCAACAGACATCAAGCAAAGACCACTTATATGGAAGTACATACAAACTCCCTAGTGTTTCTCTTCCCTTTTCACTTAGCAAAATACTATCTTCTGATTTATTTTCCAAAAGAAAAGATATTGATTTTTTAAATTGTTTTAAAGTTTCTTTTGGTATACCTGTTAAGGTTACTAACCCTTGATTGGTAATATTGTTACTATGCAGACCACCCTCACCTTTAATACCATTCTTTAACACATAAAGAAGACCGGATATTTCCGATTCCTTAAGATCCGGGTTGTAGTTTTTTATTTGCTCCAACAAATTATTCATATTATTCACAGGGGTATTTTACTACATTTATCTTTTTTTCTTTGTCTTTCCTTGAATTTTAAATACTCTACTCTAACTAGATTTAACCTAATTGTATTGATTTTTGCTAGATGTTAATAAAAAAAGAAATGAGAAAAATATTAAGTCTGATTATTCTATCTTCTTTTATCACGTACATGTTTCTTAACAGAAAGACTTATGCAGAAACATCGTGGGTAAAAACAAACCCAATAGTTACATACGCGACAGCGTTAGAACCTACTCCCTGGGGAATACTAGTTGGTGAAATGGCTAATAAACCCCCGCCTGGAGATGGGATATACATATCAAGAGACCTGGGAAATACGTGGGAAGTTTTAGGTCTTCAGGGAAGAGGTGTGAGAGATATTAAGTATTACGAAGGAAACATTTACGCAACAACATATTACGTTAGAGACAATACTGTGGGCCTTTTTATGTCCAAAGATACGGGCTTAACATGGAATAAAATAGGACCAAGTTTTGTTCCAACAAAAGTAAGTAGAGATTCACACACCATTTATCTGGGGGGAGAACATTACGGATTATGGATATCAAACGACGACGGACAAACATGGATTCAAAAGATGGGAAGTGGTGGAGATGGGACAAAAATTAATTCAATCGAAAGTTCAGAAGACATAACACTGGTTTCTAGGCCAGATAAAGTCTATAAAAGTACAAACAAAGGAGAAACTTGGGAAGAAATTGCTTATTTAAGCAACAAAGGAATTGCCTACTTCCACATAAGAGAAAGTGTAATATTTGCTGGATCATCAGGAGGATTGG
>CAZADQ010000077.1:0-2918 GCA_964483965.1 uncultured Candidatus Saccharibacteria bacterium | reverse complement strand
TGGCTCTTGCCAAAACAACTGCTGTTGTTGTCCCATCACCAGCCACATCATTTGTCTTTGAAGCAGCTTCTTTCACAATCTGTGCCCCCATATTTTCAAACCTATCCTCTAAATCAATTTCCTTTGCAACGGTAACCCCATCATTCACAACCTGGGGAGTTCCCCAACTTTTATCTAAAGCAACATTTCCTCCTTTTGGACCTAGTGTTGTTGCAACTGCCTTAGCAAGCTTCTCAACACCCTTTTTTAATTTTTCTCTAGCATCCTCTCCATAAATAATATCTTTTGCAGCCATTTTATCTCCTAAAAATTAACTAAATTATAATTATCCTTCAATTATCGCTAAAACATCCTCTTCCTTAACTAGAAGAAGATCTTTTCCTTCGACTTTCACTTCAGTACCACCCCATTTTTTGTACATAACTACATCACCAGATTTTATATCCATTGGAATTATATTACCCTTATCATCTCTTCTTCCCGGTCCTATTGATAAAACCTTTCCTTCTTGGGGCTTTTCCTTAGCTGTATCTGGAATAACAATTCCTGAAGGGAGTTTTGTTTCCCTTTCTAAAGGCTCTATTAGCAAGTAATCAGAAAGTGGTTTTATTTTGTTTATATTTACCATATTTGCTACCTCCTGTGTATTTAATTTATATACTTAAATATCAAAAACTATATCGAAAATATATATACCACCTAAGATACCTAAAATTCAAGTTTAAAAATCCAGAACCTATAATTTAAAAACTAGGCAAATAGCAAAGCTGGTTGATATAAGCTATTATCTAAACCTAGCGTAAACTCGAATCTTTCCATCACCTATTTTATCCTGCTTATATAATTCGATGGGATTAATATCCCCAGTATTTTTAACGTGAGGCCCACCACAAAACTCTTTGCTAATTGCAGATTCTAAATCATTTCCTATGAAATAAATTTTCACTTGGTCTGGGTACTGCTCCCCCAAAAGACAAGAAGCACCAAACTTCAAAGCGTCCCCCTTAGATAAAATTTGAGAATTAACTGGTAACCTATCTTCTATGTATTTATTTAACATCTCTTCAACCTTTTTAATCTCATCTTCAGTTAATTTTCGTTGGTTTGGAAAATCAAATCTTAATCTTTCTGATGTTATATTACTTCCAATCTGTCTTACGTGATCTCCAAGTACTTTCCTTAAAGCTAAATTTAGAAGATGAGTAGCTGTATGATATCTAATCACTTTATCACTGTTGTCTGATAAACCTCCTTTAAATCTTCTTTCAGCACCACTTCTTGAAACATTTTGATGAGAAGAAACAAGCCTTCCAACATCCTCACATATCTTATCAGAAGCATCTTTATCCAAGTTTTTCTTTTCTTTTAGATCTTCAAGAAACATTTCCAATGGATAACCGTTTGACTGATAAAGATCAAACGATATTTTTGCAGCTTTTAGAACATTAACTCCAAGTACTTCCACTTTCTCACCTAAGTTAGATAAACGCTCTATCTTCTTCAATGATTCTTTCTGCCCATCGTTTAAAGTTCTTATAAATTTCTCTTCCTCGAGACCGAGATATTTCTCAATAAAACTTTGGTTTTCCTTAAGCTCGGGGTAGTCATTTGAGTATTCATCAACAACAATTCTAGATAGAGAAACAAGAAATGGTTTATTTATTCCAATTGTTTTTCCTTTTCTTATCGCACGTCTTATTAATTTTCTCAAAACATAACCCTGATCAACATTCGACGGTGCAATGCATCTCTGGTCTCCAAGCATAAACACTGAAGATCTCAAATGGTCTGCAATTATTCTAGTACAAGTATTATCATCCTCTCCAGATATTTTCCTTATCTCATCAGTAATTTTCTTTAGCTCCCCTATTTCAAATACATTGTCTTTTCCATTCAAAACTGCCACAGTCCTCTCTACTCCCATTCCTGTATCAACATTTTTTTGTTTTAAGGGAACATATCTACCATCAGATGTTTTCTCATATTGCATAAAAACATTATTCCAAATCTCAACCCAACCCTCATTGTTTTCTGCGGTAACCAAATCAGGAGGGTCTGTATCCTTAGCCCAATAGAATATTTCAGAGTCAGGACCACACGGACCGCTGTCTCCCACTGGACCCCACCAATTATCTTTTTTTCCTAAAAAGAAAATTCTTCTCTCATCTATTCCTAGGGATTTCCATATTTCAGCAGATTCCGTATCTTTTTCGATATTTCCGTCACCTGCAAAACAACTAACAGCTAACTTCTCAACGGGAATTTTAAGTTCTTTTGTTAAAAATTCAAAACTCCAGCTTATGGATTCTTTCTTCCAATAATCTCCTAAAGACCAATTTCCGAGCATCTCAAAAAAAGTTAAATGAACACTATCTCCTACCTCATCTATATCATCTGTCCTCAAACATTTTTGTACATTAACAAGTCTGTTACCAGAGGGATGCTTTTCCCCTAAAAGGAAAGGTACTAAAGGGTGCATTCCCGCGGTGGTAAATAGAACTGTAGGGTCGTTTTCTGGAATAAGAGAAGCGGAAGGAATCACCGTATGTCCCCTTTTTTCAAAAAAGTCTAAATACTTTTGTTTTAATTCTTTCGTAGTCATATTTTTGGAGGCCTGGGCGGGAATCGAACCCGCGTATAAGGGTTTTGCAGACCCTTGCCTTACCACTTGGCGACCAGGCCATGTTGCCATTTTATCATCATCGTGATAATTTATGTATTGTCTAATGTCAATATCTACTATTGCAGACAAGGAAAAATCACTACCCAACGTTGCCCTCTACATTATAGGTATTATCGGTGTGGGACTTATAGTGTACTTCGGGGGCTACATAATCACCAACGCAGATAAATTAAAGGCTAAATCAGGTATAAAAGTGGAGGTAAGCGGCGATCCTGCAGAAATCTATGTCAACGAT
>CAZADQ010000076.1:0-2939 GCA_964483965.1 uncultured Candidatus Saccharibacteria bacterium | reverse complement strand
AAGAGTGTCTGTTAATACACCCTCATCTAGAATTTGTAGAAATGTTTGTAATATGTTTGTGTGTGCTTTTTCTATTTCATCCAGCAAAATTAAACTAAATGGTTTTGATCTAACTTTACTTGTTAACACACCTGTTATAGAGCCATCTGGTGAACCTAGTATCCTGTTTATACTGTCTAGTTGTTGATACTCACTCATATCCATTCTGATCATATTTTGCTCGTCACCGAAGTAATTGAAAGCTAAGGTTTTTGCTGTTTCAGTTTTTCCTACTCCTGTAGTTCCTACAAATAAAAAGCTGGCTATCGGTTTTTTCTCGTTTCTCATACCTGTTCTTGCTCTTTGTAGTGCTGTGGATATTTTATCAATCGCTTGATTTTGTCCAATAACTCTCTTTTTCATATCCTCACCAATGTTCAAGAGTTTTTTAGCCTCATCAATATTTATAGTTGTTAAAGGGACGTCAGTCATTTCAGATATTTCTTTTGCTATATCGTTAGAAGTTAAGTATTTTGTAGTATTTTTAACTTGAGCGGAAGTTCTATCTAGAATATCTATTGCTTTGTCAGGAAGAACTCTTTCATGAATAAGTTTCTCAGATAACTCAATACTTTTTTGAATCGCTGGATATGTTATTAGTATCTTATACTCCTTTTCTTTTTTTGAAGATGTGTACTTTAGTACTTTAAGAGTGTTTTCACTTGATATCTCGTCTATTTTTATTATTTGAAAAAGTCTTGCAACAGCTTCATTTGTTTCTATGTACTTTCTATAATTCGATATTGATGTAGCTCCAATAACTCTAGTACTTTCATCAGAAACATAGTTTTGTAGCATTGATAATACGGTAGAATCTTCACCACCTACCTCCCCCATACTGGTAACAAGATTTTGTATTTCATCGATAAATAGTATTATGTCCCCCGAACCTTCAACTTCTTCCAAAGCACCTTTAAGTTTTTCAGCAATTGTTCCCGAACTTCCATCTCCTGCAACTAAAGATCCCACATCTAAACTAACAACCCTCTTGTTTTTAAGAGTTTGATAATCTGTTCCATAAATTATTTTATAAGCTATGCCTCTTATTATTGAAGTTTTACCACTTCCTGATTCTCCTATTAAGAGGATATCGTTTTTTCCACTATCAAGTATTTCTGATATTTTTTTAATCTCTTCTTCTCTTCCGACAATTCTACCCAACCTACCTCTTTTAACTTTTTCTGTAATATCCTCTGAAATTTGATCAAGTTTAGGAGTTACTCTTCCTAACATCCCTTTTCCAGTACCTCCAAAAGTCGGTAAATTATAGTCTCTTTGCCATATATAAATTTTAGATAAAGCTTCCCTTTCTTCTACTATCCAAAAGGCAGATTGCTTAATTATTTCTATATTTGAGTTAAAAGAAGAAAGAACTGTATCTAAACTAGGAATATTTTGCATTATGGAGATAAACAGATGTTCGATTTCTACGTATCTAGATTTATTCTCTTTTGCTAGTTCGAAGGCATTCTTCAAAATATTACTTGTATTTGCATTTGTCGCTTTTAATAATTTATCTTTTATCTCTTTTTTGTCTAACTCAGACTTTTTAAGTAGGTAGACAATGTTTTTGTTAAGAATGAGCTTATTTAGCGATTCTTTTTGATTTGATAAAAAACTTTTAAGATGGTACTTTGCTAAAGGTCGAAAAGAATTTATGTAATTATTCAAGTTGTCTACTTGTATAACCTTTTTATCTGGAATATTTAGATTTGATATCTCCCAAAGTATGTATAGGGCAATTAAGTAAGTAGGTACTAACCAACTATGAATTCTGTATAACAGTATAGGGATTAAAAACCACATTATTGGGACAAGCATAAAACCAATTGCCATACCGGTTAAAAAAAATAATCCAAGTAGGATCATGAAAATTCTTGCAAAGAAACTAATTAATCTTCCAGGTATAGTTCTAATACCAAAAAGAGGAACAAACAAAAGTCTTATATTGGTGAGAAAAGAAAGTTCATTATTTGCTATAACTACAATTATTCCAGAAATCTTAAGAGCTCTTATAGGTCCTTTAAATAACCACCATATCAAAAATTTGTGAGGTAGCTTAAACGAGTAGGGCATATGGTAAAAGAATATCAGAAATTAGGTTTTTTAGGTAGAAGCTCATATTTTTAAGTTTTTTTTAAGATAAATCTTATAGTTTTACCAATAAATATACCGGCTGGAAAGTAGATTGTTAAACCTATTAACTTATAAGAAGTTAGTGCCCTTTTTACTTGGCCTACGTAAGGTATGACCAAAAAGACTTTTCCTTCAATCTCATCTTGTGATATCGGGTATGGATCCTCACTTTCGTTATTATCTCCTTTTAAATATAAGAAATATTTATTGTTTAATTTAAATATTTTTATCACCCTGTGTGTTATAGGAACTTTATTTTTATAAGTTTTATAGGTAATTATGTCTCCCGTCTTGTATTTAGAAAATTTTGATATTAGTGTTAATGATCCTACCTTTATCGTAGGTTCCATAGATGATGAGGATATAATGTATGCATTTAATCCCTTTTCAATCAACAGATAAGAGAAAGATAGAGATACAGCTATTGCAATAAATATTTTTATTAGTAGTTTCATATGAACATATCTCTACTTCCCCGGGTGGAGTAGAGAATTATTACGTAATTACATTTGTATTGAGTTAAATTCAAAATCAAATATTGCACTAGACCCTTGTTTCGTTTCACTTATTAATCCTGTAGAAAACCTTAAAATCAGAGGTTTCGTTTGTCCTGGGTTGAAATCTCCTAAGTCAAATCCTTCTGTTTTCCACTTAATTATAGTTTTCTTTCCTATTATTTGTCCTTCTTCACCTATATCTAGCTCACCATCTGAATCTGTGTCATTCCAAACTATTACTTCAACCTGTATATCAGATCTTAAATC
>CAZADQ010000075.1:0-2975 GCA_964483965.1 uncultured Candidatus Saccharibacteria bacterium | reverse complement strand
TACTGCAACCACGACCAAGGTAGCAATTAGGCTCCAGTCAATTGGAGATTTAACTATCTCAAGTCTCTCTCCTATAACAGTCTTTATTCCCCATATCAGTATGAACAATATAGTTGCTAGCGATATTATTGCTAACTTATTAAAGGAGAAAAACTCAGAAGTTATGGGTAAAAAGAAAATAGGTACTAGAAATATTACTACAAGAGATATTATTTTTGACACTTTTTCGAGTATCAAACCTTTTGATTTAATTTGTTCCATGCTTCAGTTTAGAACTGCGCTAAGTTATTTGTCAATAGGGTATTTAAGATACATTCTCTTCACGGGAATAGGGCTTAAGAAAGCTATTGTGAGAGCCACCAGCTGAATTCAGTGTTATCAAACACCGGTGCATCTAATTCTAGCAAAAAACCATCTTGGTCTTTCAAATCTGCTACCCAGTATCTTGTTGCTGGAGAGTAATCTTGTGTGAATGTTATATAAACCTTTGAGTTTGTTCTTATGTTAATAGCTGACACAAATATTTTTCTTTGGTTTTTGGGTACAAAAGATGTTCCACTTTGTATTATTTGTAGTGTTTTAGAGTCTTCGGCTATTAGTGTGTTTTTGGATTTACCAATGTTTGTAATTCCTAGCTCATTCATAAAAGTAACAGTAATGAGAATTAATATAAGATAAAGTATTCCTTGTTTTCTAACTTCTTGAGATTTTACAACGTTTAGGAAATCTTGAAATTTATTTTTAGCCTTGAGTTTTTGAGATATTTCATCGTTAGTTAATCCATCTATCTTTAAATTCTCAATTAGAACTAGTCTATCTACGCACCAAGTAGGGTAGTGCCCTTTTATATTTCCGCTTTTGTCGGATTTTCTCACCATATGGGGAAGCCAACCTATCTTTGTATAGTACCTAAGTCTATTGTAAGGATCTCCGCTTCCAAAGTTTATCCCTTTGCTTTTTGCCTGCCTTATTAACTTATCTATGCTTATAAATTCATCCATATATTATATTTTTGGGGGCAGGTTAAGTAATTCTAAAAATTATTATACTAAAAGCATACATCTCTATTGAAAAATTAAATAGATTTCATACTTTAATCAATATTATCACAAATATTTATTTGTGAATATCCTAATTAAAATAGATAGTAGTTAGTTGATTTTGTTTTATAGAAAAGGTAAATAGAATTACTTAGCTAAATAATAAATAAAATATTAAATTGAATTATAGATTTGAATCTAAATGAATACGATATCTTCTTTTTCTATTAAGCTCGGTAGTAGGGAATATCCACCATTGCTAAGCTACATTCCAAATCCGCCTAAAGTTTTTTACTGTAAAGGCCAGATTGACGATGAGATCTTTAAGAATTGCCTAGCAGTTGTTGGGAGTAGGAGAATGAGTAGTTACGGAAAAAGAGTAATCAAGTATTTATTTTCAACTTTTTCAAAAAACATAACTATAGTTTCAGGATTTATGAGAGGTGTTGATG
Source organism: uncultured Candidatus Saccharibacteria bacterium (assembly GCA_964483965.1). Lineage (GTDB taxonomy): Bacteria > Patescibacteriota > WWE3 > UBA101185 > UBA10185 > JAAZNV01. The sequence continues at coordinate 1,483 of CAZADQ010000075.1, read as the reverse complement.
CAGAAGCACATAATCAAGCAATTAACTTTGGTTTAAAAACAATAGCTGTGTTGCCTTGTGGTGTAGATTATGTTCATCCTGAATATCAGATTGATCTATATAAAAAGATTATTTTAAAAGGAGGGGTAATATTTTCTGAGTACTGTGGAAATTTAAAACCAGATATTTGGATGTATCCAAGAAGAAATAGAATAGTTGCTGGATTAAGCAAGGCAGTGTTAGTTGTGGAGTCATCTTTAAATAGCGGGTCGTTGATTACTGCAAATTTAGCAAAATCATTCAATAGACCTGTGTTTGTAATTCCTGGGAGTATATTTAGCGAAACGTCAAAAGGAAATATGAAGATAAGTAATGAGTTTGCAATAAGTGTTGGTTCTAGTTCCTATATCAACGAGTTTATGAATTTAAAGAGTAGTAATAATATAAAAAGTAGGCAAATATATTTAAATCTATAAAAGATACTTTTTAATATTGTAGTTTAGGTTTTTCATCTATTCTTGTAGTTAAAATAAAGGACTTGAAAAACAACAACAAGTGTTGTATATTCGGGCCATGAAACTAGAGAAAGTCTCTAAAGCACTGTCCGATAAAAATAGGTTACAAATTTTGGAGTTTTTAAGCGACGGACAGAGAAACGTAAGCGATGTTGCTGACAGACTTAATGTTGAGGAGAATCTTGCTTCTCATCACTTGAGGGTACTGGCAGCCTTAGGTTTCTTAAAGAACGACAAAAAGGGAAGAGAAGTGTTCTATATGTTAAACGAGTCAAAAATAGTTGCTCTTCTTAGGGATATGAGAAGAAATCCCAAATTTAAGAGCATTATTCAGGAATCACTAAAAGATTAAGACTCCATCTATTAACTTTCTGCTCTAAATCACTTAGTTGCTTTGTTTGTTCCACTATAAATAAATTAATTTTTTTATTCACGCATAAATATGCGTTAAATAAGCGTTAAATACTAAGACTGTGTTCGGCCACCCTCTTATTTACCAATTAATATTAATAAGAAAGCAAATTTAATTAAATCACCGGTCTTTATATTAGTTAATTATGCGGTAAATAAATATCAGACTTTTCTATCTAAAATAGAAATTGATATATAAAAAAAGAAATTAAATATGTTTTTATAACAATGTGATTCTAAATATATTTAAAAAAATTCCGGACCTTGTTAAAAAGTATATTTTCATGACATTACTTGGTTCATTTATTTTAGGAGGTTTTGTAGTTTTTATTGTTTTAGAAAAGAGAGTAGATAAAAATTGTACTTTAGATATAAGTAATGATGTTAATACCTCAGAGAATTTTGATAAAAATGCAAAGATATTTGCTGATATATCCGGAGCTGTAGAGAACCCTGGTTTATATGAGCTTGAGGGTGGTTCTAGAGTAGGGGATTTAATAACGATAGGTGGGGGAATAAAAAATGAGGCATCTGCGAGATGGATATCAAGAAATGTAAATTTATCAAAAAAAATTGAA
>CAZADQ010000074.1:0-3045 GCA_964483965.1 uncultured Candidatus Saccharibacteria bacterium | reverse complement strand
ATAAAGTAATAGTATTATATGATTAGATTTTACCATTATGCCTAGAGAAAAAATTATTACAGGAATTGATATAGGTTCCACTAAAATATCAACGGTAGTCGCTTCCGTTTCTGATAACCGAGTCTCTGTCATTGGTGTTTCAGGAAATATTCCATCCAAAGGAATAAACAAAGGAAACGTTGTTGATATTGATAGTGCGGTCGAGGCAATATCTCAAAGTATTGAAAAAGCTGAAAGAATGGCAGGGGTATCTATATCAAATGCTTTTGTTACATTAAATGGTAGCCATATAGAAACTCTTAATTCCCACGGTGTTGTTGCAGTATCTCCTAGTGAAACATCTGATATATCGAGAATGGATGTGGCTAGAGTCATAGAGGCTGCTCAAGCTGTATCGTTACCATCTACAAGGGAGATAGTGCATGTAATTCCTAGAGATTTTGTGGTTGATTCTCAAGAAGGTATTAAAGACCCAGTTGGAATGTCAGGAATAAGACTTGAGGTTGAAACAAATATAATAAACGGTTCAGCAACTGCGATGAGAAATATCACTAAATGCGTAAATCAAGTTGCAATAGATGTTGACGAATTAGTTTATACATCTCTCGCTTCCTCCGAAGCTGTATTAACAGATACTGAAAAGGAATTAGGAACACTATTAATTGATGTCGGAGGTGGTACAACCTCCATAATAGCTTTTGTCGACGGTAGTCCAGTACACTCAGTTGTCCTTCCAATTGGAGGAAAACTTATTACGAGTGATTTAGCGATCGGGTTAAGATCGAGACTTGAGGATGCTGAGAAGATAAAAATAAGATTAAGTAATGAAGCTATGATATCTAAAAGCAATATACATGATGAAGGCGAAGATTTTGATGTTTCAGAGTTTGACTTGGAAATAGAAAGAATTCCAAGAACTATGCTTTATAAGATAATAAATGCCAGATTAGAAGAGATTTTTAGATTAGTAGCATTAGAAGTAACAAAAGCAGGTCTTAATGGAAAACTTCCTGCAGGAATTGTTATCACTGGCGGTGCTGCATCTACCGCTGGTATTGAGAGAAGTGCTAAAGTTAATTTAAAAATGCCGGTAAGAATTGGAATTCCAAAAGGAGTTACAGGTTTGATTGATGAGATAAAAGGACCAGATTCTGCTTCTAGTGTTGGGGCCATTCTTTACGGAGTTAAACTATACAGAGGTAGTAATCTATTGTCATTTGATAATAAAAACGGTAGTATTAGGAAAAGCGTATCTAAGATTATCGATAGATTTAAATCACTTCTGCCCTGAAGACTGTTTAAAAATTTTATTTCTTCTGCCCACAAAAATATTAATGTTAGTTAAACCTGAAGTGGAAAACTTTGCAAAAATTAAGGTTTTAGGAGTAGGCGGTGCTGGTAGTAACGTGCTAAATTCAATGATCGAGTCCGGCCAGATAACCGGAGTTGAGTTTATTGCTATAAACACGGATGCCCAAGATTTATCCGTTAATAAAGCTGTTGTAAAAATTCCTATTGGTCAAGAAATTACTCATGGATTGGGATCTGGTGCAAACCCGGACATCGGAAGAAGAGCTGCAGAAGAATCGATGGATGTAATAAAAGAGCATTTAGAGGGTGCAGATATGATTTTTATTACTGCGGGAATGGGTGGTGGTACTGGGACTGGTGCTTCTCCTGTAATTGCAAGAATGGCAAAGGAGATGGGAGCTTTAACAATAGGTGTTGTTACAAAACCCTTCCCTTTTGAGGGATCTTTAAGAATGAGGAATGCAGATGTTGGAATATCCGAGCTAAGAGATGAGGTTGATGCCCTAATTACCATTCCAAACCAAAGACTTTTAGAAGTTGCCGATGAGAATATGTCAATAATCGAGGCCTTTAAACTTTCCGATAGCGTACTAAACCAAGGAGTTCAGGGAATTTCAGATCTTATCGTTATGCCTGGACTTATTAACGTAGATTTTGCTGATGTTAAAACAATTATGAAAGACGCTGGAACTGCATTAATGGGAATTGGAATTGGTACAGGAGAGAACAGGGCAGAAATTGCTGCTAAGGCAGCTATATCCTCACCCCTTTTAGAGCAGTCTGTAGAGGACGCCAAAGGGATACTGTTTAATGTTATTGGTGGGTCCGATCTAACAATGAAAGAGGTTGATGAAGCTGCTAATATAATAAGAGATATAGCAAATGATGAGGCTAATATAATATTTGGAACAACCATTGATGAAAGACTCGCGGGTCAGGTAAAGATTACTGTTATTGCAACTGGTTTTGATATAAAGCAGGAAGATATGGGATATGGTTTTGTGGAACCAACCTACACACAACCTGCTTCAAGAAACGAGTACACTCCTAAAAAGGAGGAGCGTTCTTCACAGTTACCTACAGAAAAATCAAAAGATATTTTTAAGCCCGAAGATTTTGAAGGAGACTTCGAGAGCAAGTATGATATTCCAGCATTCTTAAGAGGTAAATAAGGCGTTGTTAAACATCTAATTTAATAATTATTCATTGATACTCTAATCGTGACTGCTTGGTTTAAGGTGTATTTTCTGATTTCATATACAAACAGGCAGTACGTTGGTTTTCTTGACGGATAAAAAAGTAGTAAATTTATTTCAAGTGAGTTGATGACCTTTGTTATGAGGCAATAAGGGTTACTAACCCACTCTTTGTTTAACAAATATGAATTCTTATCTTTATTTTAATGATGACAGAGACTTAGTTAAGAACGAAAATATAGAGTTTTCTGAAAATGGAAGAACAATTCTTGAAAAAAGATATTTGTCTTAACTCCTTAACAAAACATTGTCCTCAAAAGCTTTCGTCTTAACTCCTTAATTTCTGGAAAAACTCCTAAATTCCTAAGAAATCTCCTGAGATGAATCTCTTGAATGACTCCTCTATTCTATAATAACGCTTAAATGCCCCATCTATTTTGTTGTCGGTCAATTAAATGTTGATATCGGTCAGCCACTTCTTCTGCAATGCTCGCCCAGGCGGCGCTCGTGGAATGGCAGCTGAAGAGATAGACAGGCC
>CAZADQ010000073.1:0-3053 GCA_964483965.1 uncultured Candidatus Saccharibacteria bacterium | reverse complement strand
TGAGCCCTCTCCTCAAGATTATCTGAATTTATATCCTCATTATATGGTGCTAAAAATATTGGTCCTGTAATTCTTAACAACCCTTCAATAAAATCCAAATCCAATGCTATGTAACCATCTACAGTCTCTCCGGTAATTTTAAAATACAGATCATCAAAAGATTTTGAAGACTTAGAAAAGTCCGGATCCCAATTTGAATTTCTAAGATACAATCTATCTTCTTTAAGGAAGTTCTTAACAGGATCTGGTGCATCTACTTTTATGTTTCTAATATCTACCTGACCGTCTGGATTATAAATGTCATCAATTATTAGATTTTTTAGCTTCCCAGACTCAAGAGTCATAATACCGTAAGATCCAATAAAACCACCTGTAGGTCGTATCTCGTTTGAATTTTGAAGCCACAATATATACTTCCTCTCCCCATCTACACCAAGTATTTTAGGTAATTCTGATACTACAGACGACATAGAATCGGCTATTTCCTCAGTCTTTAGTAAAATATTTTCATATTCTTTAATCTTCTCTCTATACTTCTCAGAAATTAGTTCAACATCAACACCTTGGATATCTAGTTCAGCCAACTTGAAATAATCTTTAGCATTAGAAATTGACATTTTAGCTTGTATAAAAAGTTCTTCATTGAGTGTATTGGAGTTATCCGGTCTTACCGTCTCAAAGACTGATTCTAAAGGCTTTATTGCACCGGAGCTGTAATTTAACGCTCTTGAGAAAGATGTCAAGGAACCTAAAATCCTATCGTAAGAATTAAATTCCTCACTTTTACCAACTAAGGAAAATAACCATTTAATCCTTCGAGCAGAAATTCTAGCACTTCTAAAACTATTGTATGCAGACAAAGTTCCACTATTTAACTCATCGGACTTCATTTGAAGTGCTTGCTCTTCAGCTTTATAAAGGGAGGATACGCCCTTTGTAATATTAAGATAAATGCTCAATGTTGGAATTCCAATAAAAACAAGTGCTGCAGATAACAAAATTGCAAAAATACTAAGACCATAGCCAATATCTGCTTTTATCCTATATCTAAAATCCCTTACACTTTCTTTTATTTTAAAACGTATATTTCTTTTTCCTAAAGAACCAACGACATTTTTGTGTTCATCTTTTTTTACATTCACCTTTTCTTCAATGTTTATTTTAGAAGATACAGGAGTGATTTTTATACCTTGTAGAGAGACTAACTTATCAAATTGATAACCAGATATCTTCTCTTGTTTCATTTTCTCCTCCACAAGTTTTATAGGTTTAAAAGAATGTGTATTAACTGGATATTTAAAATGCTCAAGGGTTTTTATTACGCCATCTTTTAATCCAACCTTTGGCCTCCATCCCAAATCCTTAGAATTAAATGTGTCAGGGGACTTTATAACTCCTTTATAATCAGTCAACCCTGGTTTAAATTGAACAGAAAGTTTTGCATTAGCTAACCCCCTAACAAGGTAAGCTGTTTCCATAGCTGATACAGGCTCATCAGGTACGAGTGAGTAGATGTTTCCTTTTGTTTTATTATTAAACTGAGCCTTGATTAAACCAGCCACTACATCAGAAATGTAGAGATAAAATCCCTTTTCTACCCCATCGCCATAAATCTCAATTGATGAGTCATCAATTACGTTTTTAATAAACCCTCCTAAAAAACCACTCGAAGAAATATCCATTCTTGGGCCGTATACTTCGGGTAATCTAACTATTCGCACATCAACATCATATTTTTTAAAGTATTCCCAAACTACTGCCTCTGCAAATCTTTTAGCTTCGATTAAACTAAATTTATTTTCCTCATTATCTGTAGAACCAAAATAACTATCTAAATAGAGTTGGGATAATCTTCCTTGATAAACATCAATTGTTGAGGCAAGAAGAAACTTAGCAGATGATTTCTTTGCTAAATCAAGCAAATTTTTGGTTCCAAGAGAATTAGTAAAAAGAGAATCTAAATTTAAGTACTCCTTGCTATAAAAATATTCCTCTAACCCAGCTAAGTGGAATATATAATCAACACTTTCAATTTCAGGTGGAAGACCTTCATTAATATCAACATCATAAAGAGCAAAATTTTTATTAGCCAGTAAATGCTTAACGTGTATTTCTTTGCCTGTTTTGAAATTATCAAGGACCACAACCCTTGCCTTATTTTCGAGAAGATACTCTGCAAGATGTGATCCAATAAATCCTGCACCACCGGATATCAATACCGTAGGTATAAGAGCAGTTTTAGTTATAAATTGTTTGTTTGGCATTTGGGCAGATATATTTAGTTAATTTTAATACAGTATACAAAATTTACCTATTATCTCCAGTATTATATATAAATATCAAACTTAAATATAGAAATTTGCTGGTATAATTAGCCTAGAATATGGAAATAAGAGATATATTAAAAAAATTAAGAAAACACAAACGTTTAATTGTTCTTTTTGTAATAATAGGATTTTTCTTTGGTTGTATATTAAATTTTGTCCCACCTACATATACATCTTCAGGATCTTTATATATAAAAAGGTCTATAAACCAAGAAACAGAATATTTTACCTATGAAGGATATTATGGACAGCAAACTGCCTTATCTTACACAAACTCTGTAGTTGCTCTTTTGGAAAGTCCCGACGTTAAAAGGGAAGTATTAAAACTAATGAATCTTTCCACAGATGAGAGAAATATAAGAAAACTTAGCAAGATGATAAGAGCTAAAAAAATAGGGCCACAGGTAATTCTTGTTACGGTAAAAAGTAAAAACTACGACACTTCTAAGGAAGTGTGGGATAAAACGGTAAACTCATTAGTTGAAGTAGCATCAAAAGTAAATAGGAATGGGGATAAAAATCTTGGAATTAGTTTAGTATCAGAACAACCGATTGTAAAAGAAAGCTTTAGATCCTTGTATTTGTTTGGAACCGCTGGATCTTTAATGTTCTTTACTTTTTCTCTGTTTTATATTTCATTAAAAGAATACTTTAAAGATTAATTAGGTAATTTTTTGTAATTGTAGGAAATTTTACTTAGATTTAAAATCTGATTTGATAATTTAT
>CAZADQ010000072.1:1810-3093 GCA_964483965.1 uncultured Candidatus Saccharibacteria bacterium | reverse complement strand
TATTCTCAGTAGTTGCTGGTGAAGGAATATATAAATACGAGATACCAAAAAAACAAATTGAAGAAAATCCTTTTCTTGAAATTCCTTGGAATTACATTGACAAGAACGAGTTACTAGATAATATCACGTCTTTTTTTGATCACAGCTACCCACTGCTTGGATATAATTATTTTTTGGAATCAAATGAAGAAAATAAAAGTACATTAAATTTCTTAGGAATAAAAAACGTAGAACCATACATTTACTACAGCTCTCATAGCGGTATAGATTTTGGATTAAAATATGGAACAGAATTACTTTCTCCAGCACCGGGGTATGCTACATATTACTACTGTATAGATTGTGGAAATACTATAAAAATAGATCACTTGAATGGGTATCAAAGCATTTATATGCATCTTCAAAATGATGAAATTATTACAAAAAACGATAAAATATGGGTGAATAAAGGTGACAAAATAGGAAAAGTAGGTCTAACAGGAAGAACAACAGGCCCTCATCTTCATTTTGAAATTCTTGTGGATAAGGGTGGCGACGGAGACTTCTCAAATGATTTTCCATCAGGAAGAGTTGATCCGTTTGGTTGGCAAAATTTTGAATTTAAGGATCCTTGGAAGGATTTTGCATGGAACGATTTACTAGGAAGCCACTTAGGAAGTGAAAGTAAATATTTATGGTTAGATAAAAATTCTCGAGTTTCTAAACTTATTAACTCAAGTTCGGAAACTTTAAACTCAACTATATCGGTGGACAATAAACAATTAACATTTACTAACTCTTTTGATCATCTAAATTCAATAGTTTCTTCACATGTCCAACCTCTTCTTAACCACCCCGACTCCTTTTCTCCAATTTTTAAATACGTAAAGAATACTTCTCTAATTATTGAACTTTATGATCAAATGAAAAATAAAATAAATGATTTTAGTAATTTTAATAATGATACTATTCGAATTGATTTAGACTTAACCGCTGAAAACTTATCGGATATAGATTTAAGTACAATAAAATTATATTTCTGGAATGAACTATCAAATTTATGGGAGATACTTCCATCTTATTTTGATCCTTTAACAAACAAGCTTACAGCTAATATAGATCACCTAAGTTGGTTTGCGGTATTTGGAGAAAAAATAGATATGAATTCTCCAAAGACCCAAATTTTAGTCTCTGGAACTCAAATAAATGGGTGGTATAAGCAATTTCCTCTCATAGAATTTAGTTGCTATGAAGATGAAAAATGCTATATTGAGAATACTTTATATTCATTAGACACCGGCAAT
>CAZADQ010000072.1:0-1797 GCA_964483965.1 uncultured Candidatus Saccharibacteria bacterium | reverse complement strand
ACGTATCTTGAGCCTTTTTATCTCCAAAAAGATGGGATAACTAATATAATTTTTAAGTCTATAGACATATATGAAAATTTAGAGGAAGAAAATAGCTATGTAATTAAAAACAATATTGCAGGAAAAATAACAGAAAAAATCAAGGTCTCAAATGCTTCTTTCTTGGTTAAAAATTAAAATCATTTAAGCTTTCTTTAGACAATATGATACAACTTCGCTCATAGCGCTTATCAAATCATTTATTATGTCAAGTGATTCGTCATAACTTAGTTTTTTAAAATTATGTGGAAAGTAGTGAAATACTGCGTTTCTACCTCTTTTCCAAGCATTCCACAATCTTTTTGGAATATCTTTGCTCCCCTTAACATGACCACAAACTTTTTTATATATACTTGTATTGTCCTCATAGTTAGGATTAAGAAGTCTTCCTACCCTAATCTCATCTCCAAAATATTCCTCTTCTGTTATCAAACCGACATCCCAAAAAAATCTTTTAAGAAAACCTTCGTAAGCTTTAGCAAAAGGAAACACTATAAAAGAATAATCAGATATTTCCGCTTTCTGCTTATTTTCGTGTACAAAGCTTAAAATTACTTCCCCATCCTCGATAAGATCTCTAATCTCAGGAGCCATATAATTCCAAAGTTTAGAGTCTCGGGCAATGATTTGCATAGGTAAATATTAAATTAGTTCGAAAGGATTTTAAATAGACAAAAATATTTTAAAAACTACCAACTACGTTTCTAATCTAAATAATATAGATTAAAGATCAGAAAATTCGGATACCTCTAATAACGTATTTTCGATGCTTTTAATTGGTACTAGAACAACATCGTAATCTAAACCACCGTAAGTAAAACTCTCTATATAAACTCCTGAGACACTACTAACTAAAGATGCATTAAATTTTCTTATAGTTGAACCCCATCCCGGCTTAACAAACACTTTTAAGTATTCGTAAGAATCCCAATCTGAAGTGTATTTAATAGTTATATATTTACCTTCTACTATTCCCCCGCTTGTAGTTTCCAAGGATCTACCAGAAATTAGGGATTCCAAACACTCTTCTTTATTTACACAAAGATACTTATTTAAATCCCATGTACCATTATTCGATTTAATTTTTACTATGATTCCAGGTGTATCACTCTTTGTTTTTGCTCCCTGTATGTTTCCCTCACTATCTTTTGAAGAATAAAACCAAAAAGCAATAGGGATAATTAAAAACGTTGCAACTATAATAACTAAGGGTAGCAGTGAGGTTTTCTTCATACATAAATGAACTCATAATTTAAAACCTGTGTCAATGGTTTACATATATTTTTACCGAAGATAAAAAAATGAAAAAAATAAGCTATAATACAGACATGAAAGAACTTAAAATAGCACTAGCCCACGAGTTTTTATTGCAATACGGAGGAGCGGAAAAGACACTTGAAGCAATGGCAGAAATATTTACGGATGCGCCTATATACACAGCTAAATACAATCCTAAACTCATGCCTGAGATTATAAAGAATCGTGAAGTAATATATCCTAAAGGGATTATAAATAAAATAAATGAAAAGCTCTTCTTTCTCCTAACAATGCCTACGATATTTGAAAGTTTTGATTTTAGGGATTATGACATTATTGTTTCAAGTGGAACTACGTGGAATAAAGGCATACTAACTAAACCCGACCAAATGCATGTTACGTATATTCACACACCTCCAAGATTTCTATATAAGTACTCACAGGAAAGTACAAAATGGGAGAAACCATTCTTAAACGCATGAAAAAACTTCAGGAAAACCT
>CAZADQ010000071.1:0-3099 GCA_964483965.1 uncultured Candidatus Saccharibacteria bacterium | reverse complement strand
TATCTCTCCATTAAACTTTTTGCATAAATCCAAAGCTAATGATGTTTTCCCTGAAGAGGTCGGTCCCAAAATTACAAATACTTTATTTAAAAACTGTCTTTCCCTACTCGTGCCCATGCTTATAATATTTCCCTTCCATATTTTTTGTTTTTCTCCAAACTTTTGATAAATACATATGCCTCCATTTCTTTTCTTTCAGAGGCACATTATCTTTCAAATTAAGCTGAGCGTATGTTCCTTTTCTTGGAGAATAAATGGAAATAAAGGCAACAGCAAAATTTACTTTTTTAACTAGACTTACTGTATCCATAAACTGTTCTCTTGTTTCTCCAGGGTAACCAACAATAATGTCAGTTCCTATCTCCACATCATCTTTAACTTTTCTTATTCTTTGTACAAGATCTACAAACTCCTCAACTGAGTGTCTTCTATTCATTAATTTTAAAATATCATTATTTCCTGATTGAACAGCGATGTGAATATACTTTGATATTTTTGGAAGCCTTAAAACGTCAATCAAATCTTGAGTAAAATCAAAAGGATTAGAAGATATAAAATCTATCTTTTTTACACCATCTATTTTATGTACACTCTTAAGAAGATTTGCAAACGGAAGTTTTATCTTTTTACCTAGTTTATTACTAATATCTTTAGCACCAGCTGATCTAACATCAAACTTCTCCTTCTTATCTAATCCCCATGAGTTAACGTTTTGACCACACAAAGTAAACTCCCCTGTTCCTTTTTCCACCAAACATTTGATCTCTTTTAAAATATCTTTTTCTGGCCTAGATATCTCACATCCTCTAGAATAAGGAACAACACAGTAGGAACAGAAATTATCGCAACCATAGGATATATTCACATAAGCGTGTTTCTTGTCCCTTTGTTTCTTTTCGATACTTTTCTTATTTAACTTATCCAACTCTTCGTATTTTACAAGACCAAATTCTTCCAATATCTTGATAAAAGAATCAAAATCACTTGGAGGGAAGTAGGCATCGTATTTTTCTGTTTTATTCTTTAGTTCTTTTAGGGTAAATCTTTTTCTATCTCCTACAGCACTACCAACCATACAACCTGTTAAAACCACAGTGGCTTTTTTCTTTTTTGAATTTTTTATCATCTTACCAATCCCATACACCTTATCTTCACTCTTTTGTCTCACAGAACAGGAATTGACAATAAAAATATCTGCTTTCTCAAGCACATAACCAATCTCCTCAACTTCATTCTTAAATGAGGATGTTTTTAATTCTTTAAATCCAAGGTTTTCTAATAACCCAGCAATTAAATCAGAATCAACTTCGTTAGCGTAACAACCAAAAGTCTTTATAAAGTATTTCTTTAATCTTTTATCTCTCATGAAATTTACTTAATTATTTTCCAACTATTTAATAGGAGTACCATTTTCAACGGAGCTCTCGGTTAATAGGATAACGGCGTTGTCCTTTGAATCTGCAGCTAGTACCATTCCTTGAGATTCTAAGCCCATCATTGTCTTTGGCTCTATATTTAATACGAAAGCCATCTGTTTATCCAATAAATCTTGCGGTTTATACCAAGCCTTTATTCCCGCAATTATTTGTCTTTTTCCAATTTCGCCAAAATCAATCTCAAGCCTTATCAGCTTATCTGAACCTTCTATATCCTCAGCTGATATAACTTTGCCTATTCTCATATCTACTTTAGAAAAATCTTCAAATTTTATTGTTGGTTTAAGGTCAGTCATATTGTTGACTATACCGCAAATATTCTATAAACTCCACCTGTTAAACAAGGAGCAAAAAATTATGCCAAAAACAAAAAGAACATATCAACCTAAAAAAAGAAAGAGAATAAAAAAACACGGGTATATGAAAAGAATGTCTTCACCTGGTGGTAAGAACGTTATAAAAAGAAGAAAAGCAAAGGGAAGAAAAAAAGTCACAGTAAAGGCAAGACCAAAGAGAAAGATAAGGAAATAGTAACTAAGAATTTGATAACAAACCTAAGTGTGTAGGAAATTACTTTTTCTGCCAAAACAAAGTAGATATACTTTTATCAATGCTAAAAAAGGAAAATAGACTCTCCACCAACTTTGAATTTAACGTAGCTAGAAAACATGGGAGATACTACGTCGGTAAATATTTTCATGCCTATTTTTTAGTACCTAAAAATTACGATGGGCCTGTAAAAGTTGGAATAGTAGTGTCTAATAAATTTAGTAAAAAAGCTGTAGAAAGAAATAGAGTTAAGAGAGTTTATAGAGAGGTTATTAGAGATAATTTTGATAAAATAAACAAAGGTAGTTTGTGGTTAGTAATTCACCCTAAGTTTAATTCTTTAGAAAAAGGATATGAAGAAATTAATACTGACTTTAATAAGGTTTTACAAAAAGCATCTATCTCTTGATGAGCATGGTATAAAAGTATGTAGATACACTCCAACATGTTCTGAGTATACTTATCAAGCTGTAGAAAAATATGGAGTACTAAAAGGATCTGTGATGGGAATAAAAAGAATCTTAAGATGTAACCCATTTTCCAAAGGAGGGCATGATCCTGTAAAATGAACAACAACTTTAAAAAAACTTTTAAAAAGATTTTTAAAAATTTGAAATAGAAAATAAATAAACTATGTGGGATACAATAATACTAAATCCAATATTTAATCTCTTAATAATACTTTACAGGTTGCTTGGGAACCTGGGTCTATCAATAATAGTATTTACAATAATTGCAAAAACTATCCTTATACCTATAACTATACCTTCTCTTAAAATGGCAAAAAAGCAAAGAGATATTCAACCAGAGCTTGAAAAGCTAAAACAGAAATTTAAATATGATAAGAAAAAACAAGCTGAAATGCAGATGGAGTTATTCAAGAAACATGGGGTAAACCCAGGAGCAGGTTGCATAACCACAATAATTACGTTTGCCATAATGATAGGAATTTACAGAGCTTTGACCATACTCACTCTCTCAACAGAACTAACATCTTTAAATACAAGGATATATATCGATTCTCTAAAATTCTTAACTAGCGAATCTCTAGTCACAAAGTTTTTGTACCTTGATCTAACTAAACCCGATCCCCTTTTGATAGTAACTATACTTA
>CAZADQ010000070.1:0-3109 GCA_964483965.1 uncultured Candidatus Saccharibacteria bacterium | reverse complement strand
AAAATTTAACAGTTCTGTTTCTGCCAAAGACGAGTTCTTCAAAATTGCTTCTACGAACAAAGAACAAACCTCGACGATCCATTTTCTCTCATTATCATCAAAATTGCCACTAATCAGGTTAGACATTCGATCAATAAAAACCTTCTTATTTTCCTCAGAGCTTAAAAAGGTAGGTAAAGTTTTATAGTATTGATAGTAGTTACCATCAACATTCCACCAATACGCGGCAGCAATACTTACAAGAGCAAGTTTTGCTACAAGTAGTTCCTTAGCCTTATCTGACATCATTCTCTCCTTTTTTATAGAATTTAAAAAATATTCTACTATGACCTATATAAAATAACAACACAATTATGCGGTGTAGATAAACCATTAATCTCTCCTCACACATTTAACAGGGTAAAGACTTGTTTTTGACATGCCATTATAATTAGAATAACCACTATGAAAGACAAAACCCCACCCTGTTGTGTTATTACCAGAATATTCTGTTGAAGACCAAAATCTTTCCTTTGTAACAAAATTAGAGTTGGTTTGGTTATATATACCATCGATATACGATTGAAATAGTTCTTTTATAGATGGTAGATACCAATCTGTGTCGTCGTTTTGTCCTGATATAGAAGCAAGAGATAGTGTTGCACAAGCATTTATTGCATCGCCACAATCTGGATCGGTTCCAGAATTTCCATAATCTCCTCTTGGGACTGTAGTGTAAAAGGGACAAGACCCACCGGATATAGCAGAAAAGTTATTAGTTAGTTTCGCTGGCTCAGATCTTGCCCAGTAAAGCCCGACCCTCGTATCAAACCAAACCTCCTGTGCAGGTGTAGTATTTGTGTTAATCCAAACAGACTCCTCTCCGATATAATCATTAGGCCATGAATCAGAAGTAGCCACATATTGTTGAAGAAAATAATCTATATCAGAAAACGAACCCAATCGAGTGGTCCTATTATTATGTCCTGAATAGAATGATTTTGTACTTGTAACAACGGACTCTACGGCTGTACCATCTGGTTCCCAAGCTGCTGAGTACATTATTCTATTCCACATAGTTCCCCAGTTGTTAATCCAATCTGATGGTTGAGAATTACCATAGTTTGTTCCTTTTGAAACAAGAAAGTCATAACCTTTACTCATTACTGAAGATACTCCTCCTGTATTGGGAGATGATCCTGATTGTTCAGCATATGTCAGGTTAGTTAATAGTCCTAAGGATAGTCCTAAGATAAAAAGATAGATTATGATTAAATTCTTCTTAATTTTTTTCATTTTTTAATTAACAATAAAACCTGCTAATCTATTTGTCGTATCTAACACAACGAGTAGAATTTGCTGAAGTTTTATCGGCTTCCGATACAAGATGGCACCACCCAACTACAAACCAGGCTTTTGAGTCACTACTATCCCCCTGTGTAGAAGACCAAAACCACTGGTCACTTGAGGCCCCACTATTACGGACGCCATCTATTTGTGCCTGCATCAACTCCTTTTGTGAAGGAAGGTACCAATCAGTATTACTAGTGCCACCAGAACTTAAATTTAGATCAGCACACAAGTTTATCGAATCACCACAATCAGGATCCGTTCCTGAGTTTCCATAATCTCCATTAGTATCTGAAGTAAAAAAATCGCAATAACCGGATGCAGGACTTGAAAATCCGTTTGAATAATTACCAAGTTTAGAAGACCAGTATAATCCGGTCCTGGTATCTTTCCAGACACCTGTCGCGGTATTTACCCACGAGGACTCCTCTCCAGTATAATCACTTGCGTGACCATCATCGTAATCAACTAACGATTGGTTTGAGTACATAGAAGGGTACGTTTTAGAACCAACTCTTAGTATTCTACCTTCGGAGTAAAAAGTAAAATCTTTTATAACATCTTCTTCGGTAGCTGTACCATCTGGTTCCCAAGCTGCTGAGTATAGGATTCTATTCCAATAGTTACCATATGAAGAGTATGTCCAATCTGATGGTTGAGTATTACCATAGTTTGTTCCTTTTGAAACAAGAAAATCATATGCTGTTTTTAGTTTTGATGTAGCTCCTGATTCTGGAGATGATCCTGACTGCTCTGCTCCTATTTTCCTTATACTTTCTTTTAAAAAATTTTCTTCTTTATTTACTAAAAGAAAAACGTAGAAAAATATAAATATTAGTAAAATTACAAATACACTAAACTTTTTTTTCATTATAACGATAACTTAACATTTTTATCGGGGGGGGGACAATCAATTGTGCGTAAAACCAAAAACCTCTTGACACACTTAGCACTCGTGGTATATTACTGATAATATGTTAACGGAAAGACAAATTCAATTACTTCAAGCAATAATTGGAGACTACATAACTACTGCCGAACCGGTAGGTTCTGTTGAAATAGTTAAAAAACATAATTTAAGATGTTCTCCAGCTACTATTAGAAACGAGATGGCGAAGCTAATTGAACTTGGTTTTCTCGAAATGCTTCACACATCCTCAGGAAGAGTCCCAACAAGAATGGCCTACAAACTTTACATTGATAGAATGATGCAAGAAGAAGAGCTACCTGTTCTTCAAGAAGTAGCTTTAAAACAAAGACTTTGGACAAATAGATTTGAGATAGAAAAATTACTAAGAGAAACTGTTCTTGCTCTATCTGAGGCAACAGATTGTGTTTCAATAGCAACTACAGATGATGGTTTTGTAACCTACGCCGGTGCAGTAAATGTTCTTGAATACAAAGAGTTTTGGGACATAGACATAGCAAAATCTGTTCTAAGAATATTGGATAGTCACGAGATTCTAGATAGAATTTTTAAAGGAATAACTTTTGAAAAAGATATTTATACATTGATTGGAGACGAGATTCCTGTTGAAAATCTAGACAAAACAACCATTATATTTACACCCTATAAAATAGGTGAAAAAACTGGAAATTTAGCTATTCTTGGGCCATCGAGATTAAATTATTCAAAAGTAATTCCTATGGTTAAATACACTAAAAAAATAATAGAGGAGCTGGGCGGTTCTTGGTAATATCTAAAATTTTTACTGCCTAAATTCAAATGAAAAAAGAATGAGCACAAATGATTTTTATAAAATTATATTAAATAAAGAAC
>CAZADQ010000069.1:2795-3119 GCA_964483965.1 uncultured Candidatus Saccharibacteria bacterium | reverse complement strand
GGATTTTTGTTGTAATAACAATAATATCAACAATATTTTCTTCTCATTTTTATACATCTTTGTTTGGTTATTACACCAGATTTAATGACGGACTACTATCTTATTTTATTTTTTTTGGATTATATATTGTTGCTTTGAATAAACTGGACGAGGAGGATTTTGAAAAATTCCTGGCCACCGGCAAAATCGCAGACGACGATGAAGACGATTTAGAAAGCGACAGCGCCAGTGATGCAACTTCGTCCAAAGGCGAAGACAGCGACGCCAAGGATAAGGAATAAGGAGAAGCCTTATGTATAAATCGATAGAAACAACAGGAAAAAC
>CAZADQ010000069.1:0-2785 GCA_964483965.1 uncultured Candidatus Saccharibacteria bacterium | reverse complement strand
GTCTTGCTCAATTTTTTTTGAGTTCAAATATATTATTAACAGAGGGAAGAGTTGATAGAGTTTTTTCCACGTTTGGTCAACCTAATTGGTTAGCGCAATACCTATCTATTCTTTTACCAATATGTTTATACTTTTCCTTGCTAGATACAAAGAATAACTTTAAAAAATGGTTTTTAGTTTATGTTTTGGGCTTTTATTGTTTTTGGTTGACATTCTCTATGTCAGGTATATTAGGTTTTCTTGTTAGTATATTTTTTCTTTCAATATTATTAATGAAAGAAAAGTTTAATTTATCATTATATCCAGGTAAAAAGAAAAAGAATAAAGTATTTTTACAAGACATAAAAATTAGAGTTACTTTAATAATTTTAATTTCAATTTTTATCTCTGTTTTAAACATAGGAACATTTGGTGACAAATTAAACGATGTTTTTATAGATATAAAAAAACAAATATCTGAATTTTCCATAACAAGAA
Organism: uncultured Candidatus Saccharibacteria bacterium; assembly: GCA_964483965.1. Lineage (GTDB taxonomy): Bacteria > Patescibacteriota > WWE3 > UBA101185 > UBA10185 > JAAZNV01. The sequence continues at coordinate 2,308 of CAZADQ010000069.1, read as the reverse complement.
GGGTATATGCTCAGGAAGAAGAAACATACAAGCTTTCTGACCCTGGGTTTATTAGATTTGCTCTTTGGAAAAGTAGTTTTAACTTAATTACGTCATCACCAAAAATATTTTTCTTAGGATCAGGTCCTGAGACATACCCATACTCATTTCAACCACATAGAAGTGAGGAGCTTAACTATTCTTCAGAATGGGATTTTGTATTTAATAAACCACATAACTATTATATTGAAATATGGGCAGAATCTGGGATATTTGCATTCGTAGTTTATATTCTTGTAATTTATCAGCTGTTTAGAAAATCTCAAATATTTCTTCTTCCTGCAATTATTTCCTTTGCTGTTACAAACATATTTGGATGGCCAGTTGTTTCAACCTCCCTTCTTTTCTGGTTCTTTCTAGCAATGATTGAGAGTCAAAAGGATGGTGTTAAGATATGATGAGATTTGCCAAAAAAATACTCTTACTAATTCTCTGGCTACTCTATTTTGCTTCATTATATTTTCTTCTTCGTATTTATTATGCAGACGTAAATTTCAAAAAATCTCAAAATTTACTTAGAACAAATGAAGCAAAAAGAGCCTTACTGTATGCAGACAGATCTATTTCTTTAAATTCTTACGAAGAAAATTATTTTAGAGGAAGAGCGAAAGTTAATACAGTCTTACTTGTTGGTTCTGAAAATACTGATTTACTAAAAAATTCTATTTTATTAGATTTGGAAAAAGCTAATGATTTGAATACAAATAATCTTGTAGTTATTAGAAATTCAGTTCCTATCTACTATTTTTTAGCAGTTAAAGATATTTATCTTGAATCAGGAAGAGATAACATTGATGAGGTATACATTAATGTCGTTAAAAAGTTTTTTGAAGATACAAAGAAAAGTTATTGGAATGATGCTGGAGTGGTGTCTTTAATTGCCAAATACGAGAAAAAGCTGGGATTAGATGATGAATACAACAAGAGCAGAGAAAGAGTTAGGGTATTACGACCAGACCTTTTGAATTGGAGCGATTCTTTTAGATAGTGTTAAGGAAAAATATGTTCTTAAAGTTGTCTTAAAAGCGATTTATTCTGATACTTCAGTGTAAGAAGATGAAACCCAACCTTCAATAGTATCTGATACTTTAATTTTTACCCATCCTACCGATTCTTCGAGAACTGCGTAGGTGTTTCCTGAATTAACTTTTGATATCTCAGCAGAGTTTAGACTTGCCGACTCTCTTACTCTTAACCATCCCAAAGGAGTTGCTTTGATTGTTGCTGTTTTTGATGCTGTAACGCCAAACTTTGAAAGTGAGTCTATAGCTTCTTTTGCTTCAGCTGTTAAACCTTCTCCGTCAGACACCCTTCCAAGATAAGCGCCTCTTTTTATATCTTTAAGATTTTCAAAATCTTGCTGAGTTACTACCGGGTTTCCATCTAAGTTATATATTCCTCCTTTGTAATCAATGAAGTAATCAAACAACTTTTCTTTGTTTGATCCCACATCGTCAATATTTATTCCTCTTGTAGTGTTCCAATAAAGTATTCCCTTCACCCAGGATTGTGTGTCTGAAGTAACAGTCGGATTATCTAATGATAGATCATACAGATTTGAGGAACCTTCGAAAGCTTTTGCAACTGCTGGTACTGGGTATGGAAAAAGCTTAATAGAGCCATTTAAAGTATAACCTTTTTGTACATTTATTCTTGCTATTTGTGACTCGTACCCTGGATAAGATATCTTTAATTCATAATCTCCAGAAGTTATTGCTGAGGATGAAAAAGGTGTCTTTCCAACTTCTGAACCATCAATATAAATAGTAGCTTCAGAAGGATCAGACACTATTCTTAATGTGTCGTTTGGATTATCTTTGTCAAACCAAAACTCTTGACCGGACGAAAATATATCTGATATCCCAAGATCTCTAATTATTCCTACAGCGTGAATCATATCTTTTCTTGATGCTAAGAATTTTATAGATGTTTGATACTGTCTTGACTCATTTTTCAAAGTTACCACGTTATTTCCTGGTTTAATATCTTTGGATTCAAAAGGAGTTTTTCCTAAATTTTTATTATTAACAAATACTTGAGTTTCACCACTTATCACCTCTACTGTTAATCCGGATTTACCACCTAAGCCTGTCATATTTCTAATAATCTCACCACCGAAAAATACTATTAGTGCTATTCCTAAAATTCCTAGAAAATATATAAAAATGGTTGAAAACTTATTATCTTTTCCTCTAATAGTAGATACTGCCATATGTTTATACCTAAATTATCACGATGATGGTAAAATATCAACAGCTTTGGTTTGTTG
>CAZADQ010000068.1:0-3496 GCA_964483965.1 uncultured Candidatus Saccharibacteria bacterium | reverse complement strand
GATGCAATAAAAGCAAGTATTTCGATACCTCTTGTGTTTGAACCTTCTAAAAAAGATGGAACTTACCTGGTAGATGGGGGAATTACTGAGAATCTACCAATAAGATGTGTTAAGGAAATGGGAGCTAATACAGTCATTGCAGTAAATTTGAATGCTAATTTTTTTCCAATGAGCGAAAAAGATATAAAATCATCCTCTCAAGTTGCTCTTGTTACATCTAGAATAATGTTAAATAAACTTGCAAGCTATATGGCAGCTGATGCAGATGTTTTAATTGAACCTAAAATATTAAAGCAAGACATAAAAATTAGCCCTTCATATTTTTTAAAGTTTGTAAAAGAGAGAGAAATTATTAAAGCAGGGGAAGAAGAGACTTTAAAGGCTATTCCTAAAATTATAGAATTGATAAATCAGTAACTTTATGTCTAATAGTAAGATTAAGAAAACAAGAACAGGGAAAAAAAGAAATACGGTTGTAGTAACTGGTGGTGCTGGGTTTTTAGGTAGTCACTTATGTGAGTACTTGATTAGCAAAGGAGAAAAAGTTATATGCGTCGACAATCTCTTTACTGGAAATGAAAAAAATATTGAACATCTACTACACTTACCTGATTTTAGTTTTATCAAACATGACATTATAGAGCCGTTATACCTCGATAACATAAAGATAAGTCAAATATATAATCTCGCATGCCCTGCATCTCCCATACACTACCAATTTAATCCTGTAAGAACAGTAAAAGCAAATACAGTAGGGGTTATAAATGTTCTTGGAATGGCAAAGAAACATAATGCAAGAATTCTTCAGGCCTCTACTTCAGAAATCTATGGAGACCCTCTGGAACACCCCCAAAAAGAAACTTATAGAGGCAATGTCAATACAATAGGACCGAGGGCTTGTTACGATGAAGGTAAGAGGGTTGCAGAAACCCTTTTCTTTGACTATCACAGAGAACACGAAGTAGAGATCAGAGTAGCAAGAATATTTAATACCTATGGTCCTAGAATGTATGAAAAAGATGGTAGAGTAGTTTCAAATTTTATTGTACAAGCTTTAAGAAACAACCCTATTACTATATACGGAAGGGGCCTCCAAACAAGATCTTTTTGTTATGTTGATGACCTTATTGTTGGCTTATATAAACTTATGAATAAAGATAAATTTACAGGCCCTGTTAACCTAGGAAATCCTAAAGAATTCACTATGATGGAACTAGCCAAAAAGGTCGTTAAAATAACGAATTCAAAGTCAAAAATTATATTTAAGAAACTTCCTGAAGATGACCCTAAAAAAAGAAAACCAGATATTTCGTTAGCCAAAAAAATGTTAAAATGGGAACCGAAGATAAACTTAGAAGAAGGGTTAAAAAATACAGTAAACTACTTTAAGCTTATAATTAAAAGTTAAAGTTGCATTTCTTAGTTAGAAATTTAGAAAGAAAGAAGTAAATGAATATAAAAGCATTGGGAATACTTATAGGTGCTCCATTATTAATACTAATTATGGCCATAACATTAAGAGATAAAAATTATCAAAATGAACCTTACCCTGAAATGAAATACGATAAAACAAAGATAACAAATAAACAAAATGTTTCACCACCTAATCAAAAATTGAATGTTATCAAGGACTACAAAGCTATAATGAAAACAACAGCGGGTGATATTACTATCAAATTAAATAATTTAGACACCCCTATGGCTGCTACTAATTTTGCTTACTTATCTAGAATTGGTTTTTACGACGGTTTGACATTTCATAGAGTCATAAAAGGATTTATGATACAAGGAGGTGATCCTAAGGGAGATGGTACAGGAGGTCCTGGTTACTCTTTTGCAGACGAGACGTTTGAATCAGAATACAAAAGAGGTGCAATTGCTATGGCAAACTCAGGTAAAGATACTAACGGGAGTCAGTTTTTTATACTACACCAAGATAATTTAGAATTACAAAAAAGCTACACAATTTTTGGTAACGTCATAGAAGGAATAGAGGTTGTCGATAAAATTGCGGAAGCGCAGGTTGAAGATAATGGTTATGGAGAACTCTCAAAACCTTTAAATCCAGTAAAAATAATATCTATCGATATAATTGAAGAATAGATAAACATTATATGAAGATAATAATAAATAGCCTAATACTAGCTTTAATCAATATAGCGTCGGTCTTAATAGGTTTCTATGTTTTTTTCTTATTAAAAACATCTAATCAAATAGCTATACAGCTTCCTGTAGCGTGTTTTTTTTCGGTTATGTTTTTTCTAGCTTGGAAATTCATCACTTGGAGATACTGGAAAAAATTAGATTTAGGTAAAAATGTAAATTATATAAAAGTTTTCTTTTTGAGTATTTTATTTTCAGCTTTTATATTTACTCCGCTGCATTATTTAACTCAAGGATATCTTACATCTATTAAAAATATACTAGGACTTTGGGGTTTTCAAATACCTACTAATATATTAGCTTTAATGATTTATGCTAGATTCTCAAAACTACTTAGTTACGCAGATAAAACAGTATAAGTTTAGTCTTTTTAGTTAGTAGTTAGTAGTTAGTCGTGTTAGTTATTTTATTTATTTGAAAGGAAAAAATATGAAGAAAATATATACAATACTGGTCTTAATAACAGTTCCGTTATTTTTAACTGCATGTACTAAGAACAAAGAAACGGAGATAGTTACAGATACAAGAAATGACTCTGATATTACTCAAGAAAGTGAGAATATAAAAGGAAGCGTATTTGATATTACAAAACTTGGAAAAAACGTACGATGTACATTTGAGTATGAAGATGAGAACGGGAAAAGTAGGGGAGAGACATTTGTATCTAAAAACAAATCAATGTCTCTATACACGATGAAACCGTCAGAAGGCGAAGATATTAATTCTTATGTATTAACTGATGGGGAGTGGGCATACATGTGGTCGTCAGCGAGCAATCAAGGAACCAAAATTAATATAGCCGATATTGAGAAAGAACAAGAAGAAGGTGATCCAGATGAAAATTATGAGAAATACAAGAACCCTGTTGACTATAAATGCTCTGTATGGATTCCAGATGAATCGAAATTTAAAGTACCTGAAAATATAACATTCATAGAGCTTACAGATTTATTAAATCAGTTTAAAAATGGTGTAGATACAAAGGCTGTTTGTGGTATGTGCGATACGCTAGAGAATGCTGATGAAGTTAAAGATTGCAAAGATAGACTAGGTTGTGAGTAAAGTAATATTAAGTAATAATACTTATAAGCTTATTGATTATTTTTGTGTAGACCTAACGAGATACTAAATCCATTGTCTGATAAAGATTCTGTGTTTTAAAGCCATTCTTTGCGTAATATTTCCTTGTGCCTATAGAAGATATTACTGAAAGCTTTTTAAACGAATTTTCTATAGAAATGCTTATAGCTTTTTTAATGAGACTTTTTCCTAGCCCAACATGCTGGGACATATCATTTTCCTCCCTTCCTATCTCAAGGGCCTGCCCATATAC
>CAZADQ010000067.1:0-3510 GCA_964483965.1 uncultured Candidatus Saccharibacteria bacterium | reverse complement strand
AATATAGTAGAGACTACTTATCTTGTCTTTATGTTTAATTTCTAAATCAGCAAATGTTGTCCCACACTTAGGGCAAAAATTAACAATATAATCATCTCTGTAAACTAAGCCTTCGTTGTGCATTTTTTCAAATGTTGAGTATACAGTCTCAATAACAGAATCGTCTAAAGTGTATGTGAACTTACTCCAATCCATTCCAGGACCCATTCTTTTCATTTGAATGTCTATTATGCCCTTGTTCTCTTCTACAAAACCCCATATTTCTTTGTATAGAGAATCTCTATCATAATCAAATCTTGATTTGCCCTGTTCCTTTAGATATTTTTCAAAAACAATCTGTGTCTCAAAACATGCCCTGTATGAAGTCTCCCATTTGCGTTGGGAGGGGGTAAAACTATTGTAAATGGCTCTTTATCCTTATCTATTTTAGCTTTAAAAACTCCCGAATCTTCCCATTTTTTGAGAATCTCTGGCTCTTGAGTTTTGTGATCATATTTTTTATCCATAAAAGTAGGCTGATGTTATCAAAAATAACCTTGATTCTCAATGATTATGGACGTTTTTAAAGAAAAATGTAATGATTTAGATATTATGAATAACGTAGATAGAATGCCGGATACGGTAAATAATCAAGAAAGTATTGAGAAAAAGCGCTTAGAATCTCTAAAGAAAGAAATACACGATCTGATGAACAAACATATAACAGAGACCAAAGAAGGTCTTGATTCTGTTGAGGAGCAACAAAAATCTTTCTACAAAAGTGCTAAAGGTATTCCGGAATCCATAGTTTTAGATATAGGGCCAGAAATACCAAACGATCCAACTGCAAAACCCTCTCGAGAAATAATGGGAAGAGCAAAAAAAACATTACAAGGGTTGCTTGGTAACTCTAGAGGAAAAGATAAAGGAGTAAGTGAGGTTTTTATAGATAAATACAAAGAAGTTGCTTATTTATCGGAAGAGTTTTTTACAAATCCAAGTAAAAGATCTGAAACCCTTTCCGCTATAAAAAGCCGTTATGAAGAGGTGTATAAATGGATAATGCTTGATCTAGAAATTCATAATAATAAAAGAGCGTCTGTTGTTGGGGTAATAAAATATGCAAAAGATGAGATGGGGGTTGTAAATAGAAGTAATTTTGACGAAACAGTTATAAAAAGAGACGCCTCTTTAATAAGCAACTGGACGAGAACCCAAGCTTATACTCTTTTATCAAAGATTAAAAGACAAGAAGAAGACTTGGAGGATAAAGGAGAAAGAATAAAAAATGATGGTAAAGAATTGAAAGATAACTTTTCCGGTAAATCAAAAATCTTAATAAAAAGAATGGAAGAATATCTTTACTCAGATAAAGAAAAATCTGAGTAATCTGATAAAATCAACTCATATGAGATATTCCAAAATAATAGGAAAAACAAAAAAAGAAGCACCAAAAGATGAAGAAAGTATTAGTGCCCAACTCCTAATACGAGGTGGTTTTATTCATAAAGAGATAGCAGGTGTATACACATATCTTCCACTTGGCCTTAAGGTTTTAAATAACATAGTAAAGATAATTAGAGAGGAAATGCTTGCTATAGGTGGGCAAGAGATGTCTTTAACTGCTCTTCAAAACCCCGAGGCATGGAAAAAAACAGGAAGATACGATGATAATGTTGTAGATATTTGGTTTAAAACAAGATTTAAGAATAATACAGAAACCTGTCTTGCAATAACTCATGAGGAGCCTCTAACTAATTTAATGATTCAACAAATTAATTCTTACAAGGATCTTCCCTTGTATGCATTTCAGTTCCAAACAAAATTTAGAAACGAAATAAGACCGAAGGGAGGGTTACTAAGAGTAAGAGAGTTTTTAATGAAAGATTTGTACTCTTTCGATAAAACAAAGGAAGATCATGAAAAATTTTATGAAAAAGCAAAACAAGCGTATATAAAAATATGGGAAAGACTAGGAATTGGAGATGATACCTATCTAACTTTTGCAAGTGGCGGTAGTTTTAGCAAATATAGCCACGAGTTCCAAACAGTGTGCGAAACAGGAGAAGACACAATTTATTTGGACAAAAGAAATAAAATTGCTGTGAACAAAGAGGTGTTAAATGACGAAGTGTTAAAGGAATTGGGTATAAAAAAAGAAGATTTGGAAGAAGTCAAAGCAATTGAGGTAGGAAACATATTTCCTCTTGGTACAAAGTATTCTGATGCCTTAGATCTTCACTATACAGATGAGGATGGGGTAAAAAAGTCTGTTGTTATGGGTAGTTATGGAATAGGTCCTGGAAGAGTTCTAGCAACAATAGTGGAACTCAAACATGATGAAAAAGGTATTATATGGCCTGAAAATATTGCTCCTTTTAAAGTAATGTTAATTGGCCTGAATCTAGAAGACGAGAAAATAAAATCTCAAGCAGAAGATTTTTATACAAAACTTCTATCTAACAACGTAGAAGTAATTTACGATGATAGGGTAGATGCAACTGCTGGTCAAAAATTTTCGGATAGCGATCTTTTAGGCATTCCATACAGAGCTGTTGTGTCTCAAAAAACAGAGAACAAAGTAGAGTTGAAGAAAAGACTCTCTGAAGATATTGAAATGTTATCTATTGAAGAACTTATAAATAAACTAAAGTAAATCCATAATCCCAAGAGAAGGATCAGCATCTATTTTTTTAAACTCTATCTCCTCATATTTTAAACTTTTATTATTAAAATAAGCAGCACTGGCAATAGTGACTGCGTTATCTGTACACAGTATTAGTGGGGGCACATGAGATTTAATTCCAATCTTGTCTGCCTCTTTTTTTATTTCCTCCCTTAAAAAAGAATTAGCTGAGACACCTCCGCCTAACATTATTGTTTTTACATTAAATTTCTTAGCTGCTTTTATAGTTTTTTTTACAAGAACTTCAACAGCAGCTTCTTCAAACTCTTTAGCAACAACTTCAACGGGATACTTTCCACTTTCAACTATTCTCCTAACAGCTGTCTTTAACCCAGAAAAAGAAAAATCGAAATTATCTTGATCCAACATAGGTCTTGGAAGTTTTCCTTTTAGTGTATTTTCCTTGCATTCCTGAGCTTTTTTAGATAACAAAGCACCCCCTAAGTATTTAGAAAGTCCTAAAAGTCTTGCAGACTTATCATAAGCCTCTCCAGCTGCATCATCTAAGGTACCGCCAAGATACTCAAAATCTCCATGATTTTTCATTAAGATTAAGTCTGTATGCCCGCCACTAACAAGCAGCACTATAGCTGGAAAATCAATACTATCTTTATTATCCACAAAATTTCCGTATATATGACCAATAAGATGATTAGTAGAAATTAAAGGTTTTTCTAAGAAAAGAGATAGAGATTTAGCCGCCTCAATACCAACAATCAAAGAACCAATAAGACCTGGTCCTACAGTAACAGCAACTGCATCTATGCTTTTATAGCAATCCTTAAAGTTACTAAAGCCTCTAGTCTCTTTGTACTTTTCAAGACATTGAAAAATGACAGGAGAAA
>CAZADQ010000066.1:0-3563 GCA_964483965.1 uncultured Candidatus Saccharibacteria bacterium | reverse complement strand
AATATTATCAAATCCTATCCCTTCAAAAATCTTTTCCTCGATAGCTTCTTTCTCTTTGGGGGTTAAATCTCTTTGAACAGGAACCCACATTAAATCCGTAGTCAAAGATTTATATATTTCTTCAAAATATCTTCTCTGTAGGTCGTCCTTCGATAATACATTATCTAAATCTTCTTCTTTTTCATTATTTTTATTCTCTATTTTTGCATCGTCGTATCTTAAATCCGCTAAAATAACTGCCAAATCATTAGCCAGTTGATAAGTATTTTTTATCTTTTTAGGCTCAGCAAACATTAAGTAAAAATCTTGCGTACCGGCAAGAACATACCCATCTGAACTTATAATATCCCCTCTCTTTGCCTCAATGATACTCTGATCAGAATATTGACCTAATGCCTGGGCTTTGTAAGTTTGTCTATTTAGAACCTGAATACTAAATAGTCTGACTATAAGGAGAAGAAATAATATTAAAAAGATAGAAAAAATTAAATTAGCCCGCCAATCCCTAAGTGTGTTCTTTTTTCTTTTTCGTTGAAACATATGATATGTATTATATTAGATAGAAAACAAAAATTCTTGAAAATTCCAAAGATATAACCTACTTTTACTACCTCTGAGTTAAAGCAGCAACCTGAACCGAAGTATTTGGGTCAATTGAAAGCAGTCTATTTTTCATTTCAATAAATCCCATTTCTTTAGCCCTATCCTCAATATAAGAAATGGAGGATAACGTGGAGTTATCGTAACTTAATTTCTCAATTTCCTTATCAATATTATTCTTTAGAATAAAAGCTCTCTCAAACTCACCATTTTTAACAGCTAAACTATTACAAAGGTAAAGTTTACACCCAATGCTGGAAATAAATGAGAATATTGATATAAAGAAGATAATTTTAAATAATTTTTCTGATTTTACTTTAATCATTTTAATTTACTGTCTTTTTAAAAACCCTAAGCTTCGCACTTCTGCTTCGAGGATTTTTACTTATTTCCTCGACACTTGGTGTAACTGGTTTTCCTTTTTTACCCTCGAATTCTGATATCTCAGTTACACTAGGCCGCGCACAACGGCCAAAATCCTTGGCCGTCTTATCTTCCATTGAATGGAAGGTGATCAGCACGATCACACTACCAGGCAGCAACAAGTGCGCGGCCCGAGGCAGTGATTTTTCCAGGTTCTCTATCTCGTCATTTACCACGATCCGAAGAGCCTGGAAGGTTCTTGTGGCAGGATGAATCCTACCTCGTTCATAACCTGGAGAAGTTACAGATTCTATGATTTCAACAAGATCTCTTGTTGTCTGTATCTTCTTCAAACTACGAACTTTAACAATTTCCTTTGCAATTCTTTTTGCAAGCCTCTCATCAGAGTACCTGTAAATTACATTTGCGATGTCTTTCTCACTAAGAGAATTTAGTAAATCGCAGGCTTTAACACCTAAGCTTCTATCTAATCTCATATCAAGTGGCTCATCTAGAGAAAAACTTAAGCCTAGTCCACTTTTTTCCAATTCAAATGAGCTGTAACCTAAGTCATAAATTATCCCACTAACACGTTCAAACCCATTTGTCTTAGCTATTTCTTCTATGTTTTTAAAGTTCCCTAAAACCCCAGTAAAATTAGCACTTAACCCTTCTTTTTCTATTCTTTCTTTAGCTCTTTCTAAAGCTTCTTCATTAATCTCTATTCCTAAAACTACCCCACCTTTTTTTAAAATCTCTATTGTGTGACCACCATCACCTAAAGTAGCGTCAATATACTTTTTACCTTTTTCAATATTTAGGTTTTCTATCGATTCTTTTAAAAGTACTGGTTTGTGATAATCCATTTTGTCTTTTAGGCAGACAAATCTTGTGAAATTTTTTCCAACTGTTTTTCCCAATTATCAATGTTCCATATTTCAATGTGATCCCCAGCGCCAATAACTATTGTTTTCTTATCTATATGAGCATAACTTTTTAGTGTGCCTGGAATAACTATTCTTCCTTGAGAGTCTATTGTTGTTTCGGTAGCACCTGAGTACATATATCGTTTAAAGTCTCTTGTTCTTAAATCACTTATAGGGTTTTCAACCTGCTTTTGAGCCTCATTAACCCAATCCTCCTTGTCGTACACAAAAACACACTTCTCAAATCCTCTAGAAAGAATTAACTCCTCTCCTCTTATTTGATCCCGAAGTTTCTTGGGCAGGGCTATTCTTGATCCTTCGGTGATATTTGGTTGGTATTCCCCAAGAAACATTCTCATAATTTATCTTCTTTAACTTTTAAATATATAAAATTCTTTCAGTAACTATCACCATTTGTCACCAGACTATATCCAATATCCACCATTTAGTATCCCTTGTCAATACAAATAAAACCCGAATATTAAAAACTACTCTTATTTTTGTGAAATTAGATTAAAAGTAAAAAAATAAAACTAAAAGTTAAAATCAGAAATTTAATGACTGTGTAAATTGTGCAGATGAAGTAAAAGAAAAGATTTATAGTCTATATCTTCGAAACTAGATCCTCAATCAGAACCCTATCCTGTTTCATTGTATCTCTGTCTCTAATTGTTACAGTACCATCTTCCAATGTTTGGTAATCAATAGTCACGCAATAAGGTGTACCAATTTCATCTTGAGCAAAATATCTTTTTCCAATGTTTCCTCTATCATCCCAAGAAACTGAAATTCCTAAATCTATTAACCTATTGAACACTTCCTTAGCTTTTTTAACGATCTCCTCTTTATTTTTAACAAGTGGGAATACTGCTACTCTGTACGGTGCGATACTTTTATCCAGTTTCAAAACAACCCTACCTTCCTCCTCTACATACCCATCTGTTAATAAAACTAAAAATACTCTACTGAGTCCAAAGGTTGGCTCTATGACATGTGGTAATATTTTTTCTCCAGTTTCTGGATCAATGTACCTTAAGTCAGTACCGCACTTCTCCATATGGTTTTTAAGGTCAAAATCTGTCCTGTACGCCAGCCCAAACATCTCATCAAACCCAAATGCATATTGGAAATCTAAGTCTTCTGTATGAGTCGAATAGTGGGCTCTTTCTTTGTCAGTGTGAACTCTCCATCTAAGTTTTTCTTCGGGAACACCGAGGGATGTTATCCAGCTTTTCATTTCTACTCTCCAATATTCAAAAACATCTTTCCAGTCTTGCTTCTGAGAGTCAAAGAAATATTCAAATTCGGCTAAATTAAATTCCAATGTTCTAAAAACAAAATTCCCCTTTGTTATTTCATTTCTAAAAGCTTTCCCTGATTGAGCGATACCAAAAGGTAATTTGGGTCGCATTGTGTCTAAAATATTTTTAAAGTTAACAAACATACCTTGAGCAATCTCACCTCTTAGATATGCAAGAGATTTAGAAGATTCTAAAATACCTAAATGGGTTTCAAATAGTTGATTGAACTTTCTTGCTTTTGTCCAATTAAACTTCCCACAGTTTGGACAGGGTATCTTATATTGAGAAATTATTTCATCTAGTCTTTCAGGGCTTTCTCCTTCAACCTGTTCCTCCTTTCCAATACTTTTCATATAATCCTCAATCATATGAT
>CAZADQ010000065.1:0-3692 GCA_964483965.1 uncultured Candidatus Saccharibacteria bacterium | reverse complement strand
CACATTTTCCTTCAAGATCTTTAAGGCAATCTATACCTTTACTTGAAAAAAAGTATGATGGTAATCCTGATTACGAGATATACAGAAAGAAAACTAGTATATTTGTCCCTCTACCATCTAAGAGATAAGATATTAAAAATAACTTTATAAGATTAAACTTTTAGCTATTCCAATTAATAATGTTTATTCCTTTTTCCAGCGTATAAATAAAAATACTTAATCAGAAAATTATAATTATTTAAAATTAAATTTTAAATCTATTAAGTAAATAATTGTTTTTAAAAAAGACTTGACAAATATTTTAATCCGAGTAGAGTTTCCTCCACGCTTCTCTTTTGAAAAATGAATAAAAAGTTACTGACAAAAAGCTAAAGACGAAAGTCTACGCAAAAGTCACCGATTAATTCTTAAAACCACTTGCAAAAGATGGAAAAGATATAATCGGATTTGAAAGTCAAAGTAAATGGGAAACCATAACACTGGACATTCACTTGTAACGTCCAAAAGGATAACGAAATGTTGCTGACTAATATCTTAAGACGTAAGTTTTAGGAAACAGTCATCAGTTGTACTTAATTTACACAAAGAAATTTTTAATAGAATTTCCAAAGTAGATAAAAGTCACTGAATCGGTAACTAGAAAAAAGGAGTAAAAGCCATAAAAAGCTTATAACCCTTTCTCAAACGAGACTAGAGACTGTATGCAACACCTTGAAAAAGGATAGTGAATAAGTCACAAGCTCTAAAGGGTAACTTTTAGATAGCTTCTGCAAGTAATGCTACTTAACCATAAAGGTTAAAAAGCAAGAAAACAAGTTAGTAAGAAATAGACTCAAGTAGCGAAAGCTGAAAGTCAAAAACCCTTACTAAGTGTGACACCTTAAACGAAATTATTCAATAGAAAGAGAAGAATTTGGGGCTAAGGTTGTTAAATTAAAAAACTAATAACCTTGGCCCCCAACCTTTTTTCTAAACATTTTACATCTTTTTATAACCAAGGAAATTTTCTATTTACGAGCAAATTATTAAAAGACAGTGAAAAAGATAAATTATTTATCTCTTTTTTTAAGAACGAAGAACGTTTTTAACATCTTAACGCCAATATATTCTGGATAATAATCTTTATCAGCCAATATATCTATATTTAAGCTTTTGAAATAATCAATCCATTCTTGTTTAGTCATGTGAGAATCAGCGTGGTGTGTGCCTACCTCTCCGCTTACTAAATTATCAACTAATTTTAATGTTTTATTAATTATTGGACCTGTTAAACAGTCTTCTTGAATAAGAACAATATCTGCTACTCTAAATGCTTCGTCCAACATTATCTTTCTATACTTTGATGGCAAATGATGAGTAACTGATGTTAAGGATAGGAAATCAAAACTATTATCAGCAAAGGGTAAAGCAGTACCACTCGCTTGTAAAAAGGGAACGTTCTTATCATAAAAAATCCTACCATCTTTTATATCTAAACTTACAACGGAGGATCCTTTTTCTTGAAATCCCAAACAAATAGCCCCAGGACCCGCACCTACTTCTAACAACTTTGATCCTTTAAGGGACAAGTCGTTGTTATTTAACATCTCTTCGTAGATTTTAGTAAAATGTCTTCCTCTTTCTGATTCGTGTTTTTGGATATTTTGTACTAAATCATCGTGTGTTATACCTAATGTTTTAACCAGTGTTCTACTTACAATAGCACTCCCATCCACCTTATTTAGAACTTTAAAAAGCCAAGAATCAGAAAAATCCTCCTTGTCAGGTAAGCCTTCCTTATCAAATCTAAGCTCGTCTGTGATATGTTCGTTAATACTTTCACTCATAAACTAATTATATATTAATAAGTAAGGATAAGTTAGGTTCTATATTAATATCAGTACTTTTGCCAAATAGTAACGTATTTTGAATCTTCTTGAAGTATGTTTACATCCCAATTTACGTTTTTAAATCTCCAATAACCAAACCTATCACCTTCTCTTGTAATAGCCCCTTTCTCACTAGTTAGAGTTTTTAAATCAGCTCCTTCATCGATATTTATTTGTTGTAATCCTTGGCAACTTAGTATTTTTGCTGTGTTATTTTCATTGAAAGCTATTACACCACCATCGTTAGGATTAAAAGAAAGATTAGATGATATTCCTATCTTATCTATTTTAACAACCTTTTTTGTTTCAAGACTATATAAGAAGGTACCTTCGCTGTTAGATAACAAAATATTTTTATCCCCTACCCAAACAGCGCTGTTAACTGAGTCTACTTTATCTAAAATCTTCTTAGATGAAACCTCAAAGATTATTAAGTTGTTATCATGAAGTAAGTAAGAAGATGTTTTTTGTGGGGAAACTGATAGTTTAACTGTGTCTTTATTTAATGAAGAAGTTTTTAAGATTTCTACCTCATTTGAACTTTCTGTATTTATATATTTAAGTATTCCCTGATCATCATTAATTAAGAAAACAATATATTCAATTCTACTTATTGCAGATATCTTCATATAGGATACTTTCTCATCTTTTTCATAAACAGTTTTATTTTCTTGAGCATTAGACCCGTTAATTTTAAATATTCCAATACTCCATTTTCTATCTTCTTTTGAGGTATACGCGATTTCGTTTGTACCTATAAAAACCATATCTAACAAAGCTTTGTTAGAAGGAACAGGGTTAGACACCTTAATCGATGGTTCCTCGGGTGAGTTACGATAATTAAAGCTTTTATCAATGTTTTCCCATATAACAATGTCCTTGCTTTTTCTTTCCCATTCTGGATAATCATTAACAATATTGTTACAAATGTTTTCTAAAACTTTATCCTTATCTACTCCTTCTTCTATTGTTAATTTTTTTTGATTATTTCCAAAAAAATTATTGTTTTTATATAAATAAATAAAGATAAGAAACAGAGCTAATAGGGAAACTGCTATTAGTATGTATCTATATTTTTTAAAAAAAGAAAGATTTTCAGAAATTTCATTTAATGTTTCCATATGTAAAATATAACATAGATATATTTAAATTTAGAAAGATTAAAAAAGGTAAATACAAAAATACTTAAATTTGGTGGGGAGGGAGGGAGTCGAACCCACATAGCCGGTTTTTCAGACCGGTGCCGTGACCAACTTGGCTACCGCCCCTTAATTTAAATAACTTGGAGCGACGGACCGGTCTCGAACCGGCGACCTTCTCCTTGGAAGGGAGACGTTCTACCAACTGAACTACCGTCGCGTATATATTTGGAGCGAGAGACGGGACTCGAACCCGCGACTTCTTCCTTGGCAAGGAAGCGTTCTACCACTGAACTACTCTCGCAAAAATCCTTACCATTATAAACAATAAGAGAAGAACTTACCAGCTACCTCCTCCGCCTCCGCCACCTCCCCCTCCCGATGATCCTCCTGAAAATCCTGAAGAAAAACCCGATGAACTGCTTGTAGATGACATAGAAGACCTCATAGAACCTCCAATATTGCTTGTTAGCGAGCTAATAAATGCAATACTGGTAAAATCATCACCTTCGTACCAATCTGGCTTAGAAACCAATATATCTTTAAATCTTTTAGCCCAAATCTTCTCAACTCCAAATGCAGCTGCGTATGGGAGTAGTTTTTCAAAAAACATTTGGTTTTTTGATTGAAAATTTAATTGTTCTTCTTGAGATATAAGAAAATTAAACAAGGATTTAGCTATAGA
>CAZADQ010000064.1:0-3710 GCA_964483965.1 uncultured Candidatus Saccharibacteria bacterium | reverse complement strand
ATTTAAGAAAAGATAAGTTAGGTAACATAAGTGAGACACCTGAGGAAATGTTCGAGAGAGTTGCAAGAGTAGTTGCTGAACCCGACAGGTCTTATCGAGATTCAGAAAAAACAACTATAGAGTTTTATAATCTAATATCTTCAAAAAGATTTTTTCCTAACTCACCCACCTTTACTGGAGCAGATACTCCTATGGGGCAACTAGCTGCTTGTTTTGTTCTTCCTGTAGAAGATGATCTTGGGAAAAAAAGCGATGGTATTTTTCAAACTTTAAGAAACGCTGCTTTGATACAGCAATCAGGAGGTGGAAATGGATTTTCTTTTTCCAGACTAAGATCAAAGGGCTCCAAAATCTCAAGTAGTAATGGTTCATCCACAGGTCCTGTTGGTTTTATGCAATCTTATGATGCTGCATTTGGTGTGATAGCTCAAGGCGGGGTAAGAAAAGGCGCTAACATGGGAATTTTAAGAGTAGACCATCCTGATATAAGAGATTTTATAACTAGTAAAACTATAGAGGGTAATTTATCAAATTTTAATATATCTGTAGCATTAACAGATAGGTTCTTGAAAGCAGTTGAGGATGATTTAACTTATGAATTGATTGAACCTCATAATGGTGAGATTGTAGAAACTCCTAAAGCAAGGGAAATATTTGATCTTATTGTTGAGAACGCATATAAAAATGGTGAACCAGGTGTATTGTTTATTGACACCGCAAATAAAGATAATCCTGTACCAAATATGTATGAGTTGGAAGCTACTAACCCTTGTGGTGAACAGTGGCTAGGTCCTTACGAAAATTGTTGCTTAGGTTCAATAAATCTCTCAGAACATTTGACTTTTGAGGGCTCTATCGACTGGGAAAAGTTAAAAGAGACAACTATTTTATCAACTAGATTTTTAGATAATGTGGTTAGCGCAAATAATTACGTTCCAGCAGTTCCACAACTTAAGGAAGCCGCACATCAGAATAGAAGAATAGGTTTAGGAATTATGGGTTTAGCAGATCTGTTATATGTATTAGGTGTTAGGTATGGCAGTGAGGAGGCACAGGACGTGTCAGGACAGATTATGGAGTTTATTAGATTCCATTCTATGAATACATCCATAGAGCTTGCTAAAGAAAGAGGGCCTTTTCCTGGAATTAAGGGAAGTATTTATGACCCTTCTAATATAAAATGGAGTACTCCAAAGCCGTTAAATTCTTATTCACACAATTGGGGAAGGCCTAATATTAATTGGAATGACATATTAAACGGTATTAGGCTTTATGGAATTAGAAATGCGGCAACAACAACAGTAGCCCCTACCGGAACAATATCGACAGTTGCTGGTATAGAGGGTTACGGTTGTGAGCCTGTGTTTGCATTGGCTTACCTTCGAAATATATATCAGGCAGCGGGAGATTTAGATAAAATGACTTTAACGTATGTTAGTCCATCATTTCAAAAGGCTTTGGACTCTATAAACTTACCTGATGATTTGAAGAAGGTAATTGTTGAGAAAATTGCAAATACAGGAAGTTGCCAAAACATATCAGAACTTCCTGAGAATATTAGAGATGTTTTTGTGGTTTCAGCAGATGTTACTCCCGAGGAGCACATCTATATGCAGGCTTCCTTACAGGCTTTTGTTGATAATTCAATATCAAAAACATGTAACTTGCCCTCAACAGCAAAAAAAGAAGATGTAGCTAAAGTTTATATGATGGGGTGGAAGCTAGGATGCAAGGGATTGACAGTTTACGTATCAGGTAGCAGACAGGAGGAGGTGTTGGAAACAAAGGATAAGGGTAGAGAAGTTAAAAAACCACAGTATTCACAAACAGAAACTTTTGAACAAACATTAAATTTATCTGAAAATCCAGTTGAGGAAATATCTAATAATTACGATTCTGGTACTGATGGAAAACTTGGTAGGTTATATAGACTTGAAGGATGCACTTACAGTGTAAAAACTCCTCAAGGAAAGGCTTTTATTACAGTAAATAGAAGCTTAGATGGAAGGCCATTTGAAGTTTTCATAAATGTTGGAAAGGCAGGATCAGATGTTTCTGCTCTTTCCGAAGGTTTAGGTAGACTTGTTAGTGGTTGGTTAAGAGTCCCTGGATCTTCAAATGCTACTGTTACTGAGATAATATCTCAACTTTCTGGTATTGGTGGAAGTAGGTCCGTTGGTTATGGGAAAAATAGAGTTAGCTCTATTCCGGATGCAGTAGCAAAAGTATTAGCAGAAGAGTTTGGTCATGTATTTCCAATAAAAAATGATAATAACGGTAATGAAGTTAGTGGGGTTACTGCAGATATTAAAGATAGTGAGAGAGAAGAAGATGGGAAAGATCCAAGAAATGCCTTTTTAACTAGTGCTTTTAGTAGCATGGATATGTGCCCTGATTGTGGAAATTATTCCCTCATAAAAGAGGAAGGTTGTGCTAAATGCTACATATGTGGTTTTTCAGTTTGTTGATTGACTGATATACAATTTGGGGTATATTGTGATTATTCTGCCCTAAAAAGTATGTTTAAGATATATACTGGAAAAGGCGATTTAGGAATAACCTTCTTGCCAAGAATAAATAAAAAGCTTCTCAAGTCTGATTTGGTTTTTGATGTGTTGGGTACGTTTGATGAGCTTGGAGTTTGTTTAGGTTTTTTACATTCTGCAAGATTATCCGACGTTAAGAAGGTTGTTCTTGAAGTTCAGAAAGATTTAATGGGACTAGGTTCTTTGATTATTTCTCCAGATAAGATATCTAAAGATAAAATAGCTCATTGGGAGAAGAGAATTAAAGATCTTGAGGAGGTTACTGACTATTTTGAATCAAAAAATGATTCTATAAAAAGTTTTATCTTACCTGGTGGTTGTAGAGAGAGTAGCTTTCTTCATTTAAGTAGAGTAACGTGCAGGAGACTCGAGAGACTTACAGTTAAGTACGTGAAAGGAAAGAAAGATAGGGTTTTTGTTATTACATACTTAAATAGACTTTCTGACCTATTGTTTTCTATGGCTAGATATATTAATAAAAAGCTGGGGTTTAGCGATGTTCTTTGGGAAAATACTTCAAGTAAAAATAATAACGTCAATAAATAAATGATTGGTTTATAGGTATAAGGACTGAGTTTATTTGGGTTTTTTCTCCACACCAAAGGATTTTTGTTATATACTTGTACATAAATTATGTCATTAATAATTCCAGAGAAAAAATCTATACAAGAATTTGAGGAGGATGTGTTGGATTTTTGGAAAAAGAATAATATCTTTGAGAAGTCTGTGGAAAAAAATCCCAAAGATAATCTTTTTGTTTTTTACGACGGTCCCCCATTTATATCTGGTTTGCCTCATTACGGTCATATTCTTGTGTCCATAGCTAAAGATGTAATTCCTAGATATTGGACAATGAGAGGAAAAAGAGTCGAAAGGATTTGGGGATGGGATGCTCATGGGATGACAGTTGAGAACAGAGTTCAGGAAAAACTTGGAATTAAAAATAGAAGAGATGTTGAGTCCTACGGGTTAGATAAATTTATACCTGCTTGTTATGAATACACTTCTAAAACATCTGCAGAGTGGGAGTGGTACATAGACAGAATTGGAAGATGGGTAGATTTTAAAAATTCCTATAAGACAACAGATCAAAAATATATGGAAAGTGTGATTTGGGCATTTAAACAGATTTGGGATAAAGGGTATATATATAAAGGTAAAAGA
>CAZADQ010000063.1:0-3755 GCA_964483965.1 uncultured Candidatus Saccharibacteria bacterium | reverse complement strand
AGTAGCAACTAACTTCTCATTAAACAAAACAGACAGTATATTTGGTTCTCAAGGTAGGTGGCTTGGATTAATATCTCTTGCTACTATAATTGGATATTTTTATTTAGCCACTCCGATATTAAAAAAATCCAAGATAATAAAATCTTTCCTTCTCCTATTTATAATATCATCAACTATATCGTCTTTTGCTTCAATACTAAGCTACTATAATATATTTCTTGGTGATGCTGTATTCTTTAAGTTCCAAAACTTTTCTTTAACAGGATCAGTAAAGGATGCAATTCTATTATCTGTTTTTGCCTCTATTGCTTCCTTAATACTACTCTTACACGAAAAACAAATTCAAACAAAGATTGTGTTTTCAATTATTACAGCCATAAATTTCTATTTTATAGCTATAAGTAATAGCTTTCTCGGATGGACTTTGTTGGGTATTGGAATTGTATTATCAATACTTATTGCTGACGTTAAGTTAATAAGTAAAAAGAATCTTATTACTTCCTTGGTAATACTATCCTCCTTACTAGTTCCAATGATAGCTTTGATAACAATCCCTTCAACAAGAAGCATACTAGTGGACAAAGCATACGTTGGTGAGATATCTCTTCCTGCAAGAGAAAGCTGGGCTGTAGCAACGTCGACAATTAGAGACTACCCAACCTTAGCAACCGGCCCTGCAACATTTCACCTAAACTACACAAGATATAAACCCCTCTCAATGAACAGTACAGACTTGTGGAACAACAGATTTGATAAACCTTACAATGAAATATTCAATTCACTAAGTACAATAGGTATTGTTGGGACAGCTATTGCCTTTTTATTTGGAGTAAAAACTTTTTTACTTGCCCTTAAATCAAGAAGGACGGAAGATGAAACTGGGTTAGTAAGAATCGCTAGTGTTCTAGTTATGGTTTCCTTAGCATCGTTTATCTTTACTCACGCAACAATATTAAATACTTTTCTATTATTTTCCTTTATTAGTATTTTAATAGGATCAAGAGCAATGATTGAAGGCGAGCAAGGTAGAAATATTAAACCTGTAAGTTTTGCTGTAACAAGCTTAACTTCAATAACATCAGATAACGGATCGGTCATTTCAGGAAATTACGTTAAGTACATTGTTAGCGTCCCTGCTTTCTTATTAGCTGGATATCTTGGATATATAAACTTTAGAACATACGCTGGGGAATACTTTATGAGAAAATCCCTTGTAGCATCAGTATCTGGTGATGCTAATAAAGCCTATAACAGCCACTTAGATGCATTAAAGTACAACACAGGGAGAGATTCTTACTACTCTTCATTTGCTGAATTAAATATGTCACTTGCCAATATCGTGGCATCTAAAAATCCTCAGGAAATAACCGACAAAGACAGACAAGATATTCAAACTTTAATAACACAGGCATTAAGAAATTCTGTTATTGCCACAGAGAATTTAAGCCCTCTCAGTGCTTCTAATTGGGAAGGCAGAGCTCAAATATATAGAGGTTTGGTAAACGTGGCCAAGGACGCATATGAATGGGCAATAAGTACCTACAACACAACAATACAGCTAGACCCAACTAATCCTAGATTAAGACTTGAATTAGGCGGTCTTTACTATGCAAAAGGAGACTACCTCTCTGCTGCGAACCAATTTAGACAGGCCATATCTCTAAAACAGAATTATGCAAACGCTAGATACAACTTCGCTATGGCATTAATAAATTTGGGAGAATACGAACAAGCAAAGATTGAACTTGAAACTACAAAACTACTTGTAGTTAAAGGTTCTGATGATGAGAAGGTGGTGGATAGAGAACTTGAAAATCTGTTGAAAAAAACCGATGTCAAAACCGTAGAAAATGAGAAACCAACTGTACAACAATTAACAGGTGTAGGCGAAGCAATTCAAGAACCACTTGAAAATGCGGGCCAACCACAAGAAGAAACACTTAACTCAAATGTTCTACCTGGACCAGCAGTAGAAAAAACACCCAACCAAACTGCTCAATAAGGTAAAGATAGAATCTTAGAAAGATAGAGACAAAAAAAGACCCCGGGGACAACTTCCCAGGGTCTTTTCGTATTTTTACTTGATTGATTAATTGGTGGACCGTACCGGGATCGAACCGGTGACCTCTTCCATGCCATGGAAGCGCTCTACCAACTGAGCCAACGGCCCAAAAAGCTAATGCTACCTAACTCTCAGCTTAAACTTAAAACTACTTCTAAAGATTATACCTTCTAGAGTTTCTTATCCAAGGTTTTTACTTTATCTTTATTAAATGTGATTCTTCTATTTGGAAGAGTCTCTATTGTGTATTTTTTTACAACCTTCTTTGTTTCAAAAGATAAATTTCTTGGTGTTTTATCTAAAGTATTAACTACTATATTAATAAGCTCATCCACACCTTCTCCTGTAACAGAGGACATTCCTAGTATATTTGTATTTAATTTATTAAATTCTTTTCTAATTTCTTCAAATACGTTTCTAATTTCTGTTATATCTATCTTATTTATTACAACAACATAATCTTTTTTATCCAAATTATGTCCGTAATATATTATTTCATTTCTTATCATATTGTAACTTTCCAAAGAATTTTTAACTAAATTTTCGTTTCTACCACTTAAAGGATCCACCATGTGAATTAAAAATCTAGTTCTTTCAATATGTCTTAAAAACTCGTCACCAAGACCCTTACCTTGAGAAGCTCCTTCTATCAGACCAGGTATATCAGCAATAACTATATTTTTTCCTTTCTGAACTTCGCAAATACCTAAATTAGGAGTCAAAGTCGTGAAAGGATAGTCTGCAACCTTTGCATGAGATCTTGTCAATTTATTTAAAAGAGTGCTTTTACCTGCGTTTGGAGCTCCAACTAAGCCAACATCTGCAATAAGCTTTATCTCTAGTTTTACTCTCTTCTCCTCTCCTTTTATTCCTGGGATGTATTGTGTAGGTGACCTATTTTCAGATCCTCTAAATTTAAAATTACCCTTGCCGCCTCTTCCTCCTTTTGCTATCATAAAAACTTGATTAACATCAACTAAATCCCCAACTAAAGTCTCTTTTGTATTAACTTCATCAGTACTTTCAATTTCGTAAATAAGTGTTCCGACAGGAACTTTAATATAAAGATTATCTCCAGATAATCCTGTCATTTTTTTCTTTCCTCCAATATTTCCTGACTCTGCTTTAAAAGTTTCTTTAGATCTAAAATCTATCAAAGTAGATAAGTTGTTATCAGCTATAAAATAAACGCTTCCCCCATTACCTCCGTCTCCCCCATCAGGACCTCCCTTGGGGATAAACTTCTCACGTCTAAAAGAGACTTTTCCGTCTCCTCCATTTCCAGCTTTAATTTTTATTTCTGCAGTATCAACCATCTCAATGCCCATTATACAAGTACGTTAGATAAATACAAACGAAATGAATAAATTACAATATAGATATAATAAAAATGACAAAATATGTTATTGTGTGTAATCTAATGGATTTTGAGCAACTCCGTTGTACTTAACCATAAAGTGAACGTGAGGCCCCGTAGATCTTCCGGTGCTACCCATAAGACCTAGTTGCTCTCCTCCATCAACCTTCTCTCCGTAACTAACATCAATTCTGCTCATATGTCCATAAACGGTCTCGAAACCATTTCCATGACTGACTATTACATTGAGACCTAAACCATAAGGATCCCAACCAGCTCTTGTTACAGTTCCAGAAGAACAAGATAATAATGGGGGCATAGCAGATCTTGAACCAG
>CAZADQ010000062.1:0-3776 GCA_964483965.1 uncultured Candidatus Saccharibacteria bacterium | reverse complement strand
GATGGAAGAACTAATGTTCTAATACTAGGATCTGACAAAAGAGACTTGGGTGCTGAAAGCACTAGAGGTACTTTAACAGATACAATACTAGTTGCGTCTATAGGAACTGTTGATGATGACGTGGTTTTAATATCCCTACCACGCGACCTTTGGGTAAGTAATTACAAGATGTCCAACGGATATACCTACTCCTCAAAAATAAACGAAGTTTTTACAAATGCCGGAATCCAGGAATTAGAAAAACAAATAGAAATAATTTTAGGGATACCAATTCACTACTACTCATTAGTCACATTTAGCCTTTTTGAAGACATAGTAAACACATTAGAGGGAATTGATGTAAACGTAGAAAACGCATTTACTGATAGCTACTATCCAATTGAAAATATGGAAAATTTAACTTGTGGTAAAACTGAAGAAGAAATAAATAAACTAACTGAAGAAGAAAGATTAAACCCAAACACATTCCCTTGCAGATATGAGGTAGTAAAATTTACACAAGGGCTGCAGAAAATGGATGGAGCAACTGCTCTAAAATACGCTAGATCAAGACATGGGGACAATAACGAAGGGACTGATTTTGCAAGATCAAAAAGACAGCAAAATATAATTACCGCAGTAAAAAATAAGGCGCTATCTCTTAATACTCTAGTAGATCCTATAAAATTAAAAGGCCTGTATGACTCGTATTCTTCAAATGTGGAAACAAATGTAGATTTTCAATCACTATACGGATTTTACCTTCTTTCTAAGCAGCTAGATTTCGATAAAATTGTTTCGGTTGTACTAGACGACAGAAGTGACGCAAATGATGGGGGTCTTTTATATCACCCAAGTGATAGCACTTTATATGGAGGTGCTTACGTACTCGTTCCCCAAACCGGTGACTTCTCTCAAATACATGCTTACGTTCAAAAATATGTTTTTGGGGAAAAGCAGTAATACTAACCTGCAGATACTTTAAATCCAAAGTCTGGGATTTCACTTTTTCTTCAGTTCTATATTTATCTATTAACACAATTACTACAATAACTACTTAACATAACAAATGATTTTTAAGTTAAAATAATACTATGATATATATCGTTCACGGAGAAGACCTGTCAAAATCTAGAATACTAGTCTTAAATCAACAAAAGAAACTAAATGTAGAAAAAAGAATCGAACTAGATATAACAAATACAACTCCGGAAGAAATATTTGAGAAAAGCCATTCGAACGATCTATTTGGTAACCCACCCTTCATAGTATTAGATATAACAAGTGCGGGTAGATTAAATGTTGATTCTTTTGTTCAAGTATTAGAAAGGGTTCCTAATACCACTACATTAATAGTCCTATCAGGTAAGAGTCTTTCAAACACTAATCCTTTTATTAAAAATGCAAGCAAGCTCAAGGCAAAAACCAATATAAACGAACTAGTCCCACAGGCAAATGTATTTAGACTAATTGATGCAATTTTTTATAGGCAAAGAGAAAAATCCTACTTGGAACTCTCCAAATTACTACTAGAATCTGTATCTCCATTTGAAATATTTTCTTTGGTATCTTATGGTTTAAGAACAGTTTCATCTGCAAAATTTAACTCCTCATCTTTTAAAAAACTTCATGATTTTGTTAAAAGAAAATCGCAATCACAAGCTAACTTATTTACTACACATCAGTTAATAAATATATTCGAAGAAATTAGAAAACTGGATATAAAATCAAAAATGGGCGAAATAGATGAGGAACTTCTGATTCCAATGACAATAGAAATGGTGTTAAACTCTTAACAATGCCTACAAAACAAAAGATATACATCAAAGATGAGTCTTTTGATCCAATCTATAGATCGGTAAACTTGCCATTTTATTTTAAGACAAGAGTATTATCCGGACTTTTGATGGCAATTGGATTTTTGATTTTAGGTACTCAAGTGGTTCTTCCACTAGTATCATTTAAAACTCAAGACAGTATTACAAAACCAATGGAAAACACAGTGCTAGGAGTAGCTACAGGTTTTAGTAATTTTGATTTTAAAGAATTAGAAGAAAATAAAACGGAGATGGTGAATGAACAGAATATTCCGGAGTTCTTTAGCGTATCAATACCAAAATTAAAAATTGAAAATGCTTTGGTTAAAACTGATTTTACTGGGGCAAGTCCTGAAGAGTTTCTAGGACACTACAAAGGATCTGCTCTTCCAGGACAGAAAGGTAACTCTTTTATATACGGACATTCTGTCCTTCCCTGGTTTTTTAATCCTAAAAATTACAAGACAATATTTTCTACCTTAGGAAACTTAGAAACTGGGGACAATATATTAATAACCTACAATAATAAGGAATTAAAATACGTTGTCGAAAATAAGGTAACTCTTTCTCCAAACGATGTTGACCCTCTTAAAAACTGGAAACCTGACTATTTAAACGATTCAACAATAAGTCTAATGACGTGTTGGCCAGCTGGAACAAAAACAAAAAGATTAATTATAGAAGCAACACTTGTAAACTAGAATTTGGAATTTTAAATCTATACTTTAGTAGTTTTTTTCTAGAAATCTTATAATCCTTTTGACGTTTTCTTCTCAAATGTCGAAAGTGCTAGATTTCTAGGATTTTTGTATACAAAAATCAATGCAGATATAAAGATAGTTAATGCTGTGAACAACCCTATTGTTATGCTAACTACACCAGTGTTAAGACTAGAGGTGCTTTGAGTTGTTTCTTGAACAGCTGTTGTAGAACCTGCCAATACCTCTCTTCTTGGAAGTGTTTTAGGATCTACAGATGCAATCTCGCCAAACACGGAATCCTTTTCTTCACTTTCTTCTTTTTGAACATTAAAGTCAGATGTAACATCGTTTTTTGTAATCTCTTTATCCAACGATACATCAAACTGACTAGTATCAGCAGAACTACTTGTCAAAAAATAATACAAGGCACTAAAAACTATAAGGGATATTGAAAGGGTAAGAACAAAAGTACCAAAACCTTTTGCATTTTTTCCCTTTACACTATATATTTCTTTATTTTCCATAGGCAGGATTTAAATTCTTAATAAAATCTATATCAATATTAACACCTGAGGGACTAGCTGTGTCAAGTACTGATGAAGAAAGAAAAAAATTACTATCCATCTTTTTCATACCAAGTATCGCCCATAAAAGCAAAATGAGTGTAAATAGTGTTAATGTCACAATGAACTTTTTCATTATTTCTCCATTATGTAAGACCTTATTGTCATAACTATGTTAACTTCTTCCTTTCCTTTTGATACACTAAGATTTTTTATCTCTGACAAACGTCCCGAAGATTCAATATCACTAATAAGTTTATCTAAGTTACCATTTCCAATGACTGTTAAATTTGAATCTATATAATTTTTATTTTCAAGATTACTTAAATTTGATGAAAACTTGCTTAAGGAAAAACCCGCGTCACCCACAATAACAGATAATTCAACTACGTGGTTTTGCGGATCATAAACATCCGGCAAATAAATATCAAGCAATTGTGTGCTCTCTTCAACAACCTTCAAATCCTCTTTCATTTTTTTAAGATACACTATTTTTTTATCCAAATTCTTATTATTTTTAGACATCTCATTTGCTAACTTGAGATTAGAAACTGTGTTTATTGATATAGGTAGTAACCCGAATAAACCAAAGAAGACTAAAGTTATTACCCCCCAAATAAGATATACACGATAGGAGACACTCTCGTTGGATAAAATCCTCTTCAGTCCATTGTAGAATCTACTAAAAAATTTGATCATTTGAAACTTCCCTTCAT
>CAZADQ010000061.1:0-3898 GCA_964483965.1 uncultured Candidatus Saccharibacteria bacterium | reverse complement strand
CATTTAATAGATCTTTTGTTCGATGTTATTGTTGATCTTAAAAAGGAGTTTAAAAATATTAGGTTAAACCTTATTGGTAGTGGCCCTGATGAAAATTATTTTAAAGATTTATCTAAAAAGATGAGTCTTGAGGATTGTGTAATTTTCCATGGATTTATTGAAGAAGGAGATAGATTTAGGGATTTAATGTCTAATAACTTGTTGGGGATAGCTTTATACCGAGATGAGGAGAATTTCATGAAGTATACAGAACCCGCAAAGGTTAAGTACTATTTAAGCTTTGGGGTACCTGCTATTGTGTCTGATGTTCCAAAGATTGCTAAAGAGTTGAATTCAAAGAGGGTATGTTTTTCTGTTAGTAATGAAAAGAACAATATTACGTTTATAATAAGGAAATATTTTTTAGATAAAGAATTACAGAAGGAGTATAAAGATAATGTAAGAGATTTTGTAAAGTCTGTGGATATAAACGATTTGCTTGAAAGTGCATTTCGAGATACATTTGTAGAAAGAAACTATGAATAAATCAGATAAAATACTCATTTTAAACCTGCCTGGTTTAGTACTTAAATCTGGTTCTCGTTGGTATAACATCACAAAAAAGGAAGGCGCGAGTTTAAGGTATTATCCTTACCCTTGGTTTATGGGTTATGCAACATCTCTTTTGAAGAAAAACGGGCTTAATGTTGTTTTTAAGGATACTGTAGCTATGGAATGGACTTCGAAGGAAACTCTAAGCTTTATAAAGAAAGTTAAACCAAAATATATCGTATGTGAGCCAACCTGGGTTAGCACAGAGGACGATAAGAAGCTACTAGATTCTTTGAGTAAGGACATTGTTAAGATTGCAGTTGGTAACTATGCGACAAACTTTCCTTTTGAGTGTTTGAAAAAATTATCTTTAGATTATGTTGTAGTAGGAGAATACGAATTTTCTCTTTTAGAGTTCTTTAAAAATATAGGTGGGGATTTACCAAAAAATTTTATAAATAAGAAAAAGAAAAGTTTTGATTTTCCAGATTTAGTTGACCTGGATTTATTTCCATGGCCAGAAAGAATTGATACGCCTTGGGAGTACTATAACGAGCCTTCTTGTTACGGTAAAAATATTGTTATGGTTTCATCCCGAGGATGTAGACTAAAATGTGATTTTTGCAATGTTGAGTGTTTTTATGGGAAGCATTTATATAGAACAAGAAGTCCTGTTGATGTTGTAGATGAAATGGAGTATTTGAAGAATAATTTTAAGTTTGATGAGATTTACTTTGACGATGACAATATGGTTGCCAGTAAAAAACATATTGATGAGGTTTGCAGGGAAATAATTAAAAGAGGCCTGAAAATTAAATATTTATGCATGGGAGATGGGTTAGTTGATGACGAGACTCTAACTCTTTTAGCTAAATCTGGTTGTATTTCCTATAAATTTGGTTTAGAACACCTCGATGAGAGTGTTTTGAGAGCTATCCCTAAGCCTTTAAAAGGAGAAAGATCCTTAGAAATAATTAGGAAATGTAGGGAGTTGGGAATGAGATCTTATACCAATTTAATTATCGGACTTCCAAAGTCTACTAATGAGATTGATCTAAAGATGGTTAACGATGTTATTAAAGCTAAACCAGGTTTAGTACAAATAGCTATCGCTACTCCTTATCCTGGTACTACTTTCTTTAGAAAAGCTAAAGAGAATTTATGGCTTATTTCAGAAGACCCTGCGTACTTTGATGTTACTGGAAATAATGCTGTTTCTTATCCGAATTATTCGGCAGAAGAAATAAGAGATACCTATCATTTGGCTTGGAAAATTTGGTATAAACACGTTTTATTCAAAAGTCCAAAAACATTGTGGTTTTTTGTTTCAAGTGAGATAAAGAGAAGCGGAATATTAAATACTGTTAAAAAAGTATTTTTTTATTTAATTAAGATAGTAAAAAAATGATAAAGAAGAATAAAAAAGTAATAATAACAGGCGCGGATGGTTATATTGGATCTAATATTAAAGATTTTATTGAAAAAAAAGGATACGAAGTTCATTCTGTTACTCTTTTGGGGTCCAAAAAAGAAAAATTTCACCAGATTGATGTGACAGACGAGAAGGAAATGTTAAAGTTAGTTAAGAGCGTAAATCCTGATTATATTATTCATACAGCGGGGATAAGTAGCTTAGGTTTATGTGAAAAAGATAAAGATTTAGCTTGGAAAACAAATGTAAGGGGTACTAGGAACATTATATCTGCTATTAAAAAAGTAAATCCCAATATAAAATTAGTTTTTCTATCTTCTGATTATGTTTTCTCTGGAAATGATGGAAATTACAAAGAAGAGGATAAGGTAAAAGCAAAAACTTATTATGGAAAAACAAAGATTGAATCTGAGAAGGATATTGAGAATACCTTGAGTAACTATATTATCTGTAGAACAGCTAATGTTTATGGGAGAGGTGGTAACTTTTTTAATTTCTTATACGAAAGTTTAAATCAGAATAAGGCTGTAGAAGTTTTTGGAGATACTTTTTATACCCCTACCTATATTGATTATTTAATTTCAAGCATCATCTCACTAATAGAGCTAAATTTTAATGGTGTAGTTCATATTGCGGGTACCGAAAGAGTTTCACGATATGATTTTGCAATTCTAATGGCTAAGGTTTTGAATAAACCAAGGAAATTGATAATTAAGAGTGTTCAGCCAAAGGGCGGATTAATTGCAAAAGATAGTTCACTAAATACTGATTTATCTAGAAAAATATTGAATAACTACTGTCCAACTATATTAGAGTCGTTAAGAGCTAATCTTAATAATGTTATTAGCCCATATTTTCACTTTAAAGATGAGAGAGGTGAGATATTAGGATCATTCCAGAATTGGAAGTTTGAGGAAATGAATTATGTCGAGTCTAAGAAAGATGTCGTTCGTGGTAATCACTATCATAAAAAGACTGTTGAAGCTTTCTTTATAATCGAAGGAAAAATAGACGTTGAATTATTTGATATTAAAACTAGAAAATCTTCGACATTTACCGTTGGTAAAAAAGATTTTTTTACTATTAGTTCCAATGTGTTGCACACCTTTTATATTAAAGAGGACTCAAGTTGGGTCAATATGCTTTCTAAATCTATGAGCAGTAGTAAGAAGGATATTTATAAACTTAATGAGTAATATGGATAACTTATGTTGCCCGGTTTGCAAATCTAATCTCGAAGTTAAAAAGACTGTACTATTTTGTAATAAATGCCAAAAAGATTACGAGATAGTAAATGAAATACCTGTTCTAGTTGATTTAAATAAGCTTCCTCCACATCTTGAGAGTCAGGTTAGATATTTTGAGAAGTCGTATCTGATAGAAGATAATGTCTACGTAATTGAGGAGTGGCAAAAGAGTTACCTAAGGAGATTTTATAAAGTATTCCCAAATATTAAAGGCAAAAGAATTTTAGACTGCGGTGCTGGTTCTGGATACATGTCTATTGATCTTGCAAAAAGAGGCGCTTTAGTTACATCATGCGACTTAACTTTTAAGGGACTGAAGAAGCTAAAGGTTGTTTCCGAAGACTTTGGTCTAGATATTCAGATAGTTTGTTGCTCCGCAGAGGATTTACCTTTTAAAGATAAGACTTTTGATTATTTTATATCTAATGCTGTTTTGGAACATCTTCCAATGGAAAAGAAAGCAATAGAAGAAATGAATCGTGTTTGTAAAGATGGTGCTGGTTTGATGATAGCAACTCCATTAAGTTATAGATACCTAAATCCATTTCTAGTACCTATTAACTATATCCATGATAAAAACATAGGTCATTTAAGAAGATATGACGAACATAGTTTTAAGGGTAAATTTAAGGAGTGGAAAATTAAGAGTGTTTACTATACGGGTCACACATCTAAAGTTTTAAGTATT
>CAZADQ010000060.1:2857-4003 GCA_964483965.1 uncultured Candidatus Saccharibacteria bacterium | reverse complement strand
ATCGCCATGGAACCTATAGAAGGTTCCGATGGTAATTTGCACTTGTTCGACGTCATGCGTTGTAGCGATGGTCTTTGGCTCCGGACGTTCGGTGGCCATCCTAATGACTTCTGGCCTGGCGCTAGCTTCGTTTTCGCTCGTCGCAAGTAGCAAGTAGTTGCTCTTTGAACTTTGATCCCTGGATCTTGAATTTAAATACTTTGATCTTTGTTCTTTGAGCTCATTTTCTTGAAACTCCGTGTTCTTGGGTTTTTATACCAAAGCACGGAGTTTTTTTATTAAAATAAAAATAGTTTTTAAACCCAGAATAATTTAAATTAAAGTTTAAGTTAGAGTGGGGTGTAAAAATTTGAAAAATAAGAATACTTAGTGATAATAAATAAAAAAGAAATTAATATGATGTTTAAGGAAGAGGCTACAAGGTTACTTGGAACTTCAAACATCTGGAGCACCAGTCGAATCTGGAAACCCCGTAAGTTACCATACTCTCCAGGATACCTAATAAATTAATTATCTTCCGGAGGATTGGTCTGACCAAATAAGAAAAAGTTTCTTCTTGAATCCCCCTCTTTTTCTTCTTTTTTCTAGCTGATGTTTCTGTAAATTATTAAAAGATATTTTATAGTGGGAAGATAGGGATTTAGTTATTTCCAGTACGTCTGCCAGTTCGTTTAATTCTTCTCCTTTCTTAGCAGATATTAGCTCTTTAACTTCTTCTAATAGTTTCTTTTTTAACTCTGTTTCAAATTCTTTAGTATCCAAACTTCTGATTTCGTATTTACCTCCATTTGACTTGATAATTTCGGGTATTTTATCTCTTATTAGTTTTTTATGATAATACTTTTTCATAATTTTTGAGTTACCTGTCGAATCTGTAAATGCCGTCTTACTTCTGAACGTTAATTCTCCCACCTATAAAATGAGCAGTATATACCTCTCTATCGTCAATAAAGATTCTTTCAGTTTGCATGAACTCCTCAATGGTACCAGTACACTCATTTGTATATATTAATTTTTTATCACTATACTTCTCAGGTCCTCTGTGAATACAGCCGCCATTTGGTTCTTCTTTTAATGCTTTTCTTAAAAAAGAATAAATATCAGAAAATTTGATACCGGAAACAACCTTTCCCCAGTATACGCATC
>CAZADQ010000060.1:0-2847 GCA_964483965.1 uncultured Candidatus Saccharibacteria bacterium | reverse complement strand
TAAAAACATCCTTGTCGTTAAACCAAATTGTTTCATTTCCAGAGTAAGGTTCTCCCCCATAATACTCGTCCTCGTATTTCCACTCACTGTCTGTTCTTATTAGGATTTTGCCGTTTTTACCATTATCTTCATACTTCGTAGCTTCGTCTGCGTATCCCATTAGATTAAATTTTCTAAGTTGGTTTTTTATTTCCTCTGATTTTGGTTCCATGTATATACTTTACATTAAATTTAGACTTTTGAAGCACTAGTCGAGTCTGGAAACCTAAGAAGTTGTTATCGATGAAATCTTTGGATTTACTAATTTCTTGTAATCTTTTGTTAACATTGCAATGGAAAAGCCACGATCTCCTGCATTAAAAATAATTTTATCGTTATCAAATAACAACGTATCTGCTAATACATCTAGATTAAAAATATTTCCAAATGGGGGAACTCCTCCGGGTTGTACTCCATTTGTTATTGTTAGGACTTCTTCTTCGGTCGCAAACCTAATGTCTTTTGCTTTAAAAATGTTTTTTACTTTGCTATTATCAAATTTAAGGTCTCCCGGTAAAACAAGCATAACAAATTTCTCATTAGAATTTGAAATTTTAACTCTAATTATTAATGCTTTTGCACCTTGACGCATACTATACCCAGAACGTACTTTGAACGCCTCCTCGCTTGTCCTAACAGGCTGGTGTTCAAAGGTCTCAAACCAACAATTATTTGATTTCAGTATATCTATAATTTTTGTTACAGCTGCGTTGTACTTCATAAATCATGGAGCACCAGTCGAGTCTGGAAACAACTGCTTACTTCTGTACGTTAATTAAACCGCCTATAAAATAAGCGATATAAACTTCCTTTCCATCAAGAAAGATTCTCTCAGTTTGCACAAACTCCTCAATATCTCCCTCGCACTCGTTTGTATAAGTCAGATTATCCTCTGTAAACTTCTCAGGGCCTCTATGAACACAATTTCCACTAGGTTCTTCTTTCAATGCCATTCTTAAAAAAGAATAAATATCTGAAAAGTTAATACTGGGTGCAACTTTTCCCCAATAAACACATCTAAAAACATCCTTTCCGTTAAGCCAGAGCGTTTCATTACCTGAGTAGGGCTCTCCTCCATAGTATTCATCTTCGTATTTCCAGTCACCATCCGTTCTCGTTAGTATTTTTCCATTTTTACCGTTGTCTTCATACTTTACACTTTCATCTGCATACCCCATTAGGTTAAATTTTCTAAGTTGATTTTTAATTTCTTCTGCCTTTGTTTCCATGTTTATACTTTACATTATATATAGACTTCTCGGTAGAGAGACGGGTCTATCGGAACTTCAAACATTTGGAGCACCAGTCGAGTCTGGAAATTTTTATATTTAAAGTTCCAGACCAAGTTCCTTTATATTAAGAGGTTCCCCATTAATAAGTTTTTCTACTTGAGGTAAATATTTTTCAAAATACATTTTTGATATGGGAGTTAGATCAAGTTTTATTATTTCATCTATTGTAAAAAAATTTAGTGCCTGGCCTTCGTTTCCAAGTTTTACTTGCATTGCCTCCTCGTCTGTTAAATAAGAAATATAAATTTCTATTACATGGTCTTTTCCGATAAGCTCTCCAAGTAATTTAATATTTGATGGGGTTAAGCTGGCTTCCTCTTGTATCTCCCTTTTTATTGCGGAATCAAGAGATTCCCCATTCTCTACATAACCACCTATTGTTTGCCATTTATTTGGGTCAGCTATTTCAGAAATGTTGTCCCTTAAAAGCATTAATATCTTATTTTTATATATGATTAGTGAAGAAACTGTTTTTTTCATAGTGTGTTTATCTTTTGGAGCACCAGTCGAGTCTGGAAACCCCAGCTAAAGTATACTCTCCAGGCTTTAATTGAGATAAATGAGACAGTATAAAACAAATTTTCTTTTGGTTATTCTCCGTATATACTTTTAAAAGTAGCTTTAGGTTTAATTTCCTCACTTGCCCTAATACCGCCTCCGGAGACATCCCAGTTTTCTTTATTAGACTCCCAGCTAACGCCCATGTTTTCTATATAAGATCTATACTGTTCTTCGTTGTAGAAAGACATTTTGACACTTCCGAGGTTACCGCTATCATATTTAACCAAGTCATAGTAAATATAAATAATTCGACCTTTATCGTCTGTTGTTTTTACATCAGGCTCTCCCAATTTTTCAGTTACCATTGCGATATTTTTAAATTCACCATCATCGCTCATTTCATTAAACTCACTGAAGGCCATTGCATCTTTATTACCTTGTGTGTTGCTCTCATTTGAACCTGATGTTTTCTGTAGAAAGCCTCCCGGAGCAATTCCTCCCATGTAGCTTTCTCCCGGCTGTATTACCTCATCTCCGAGGACGATTTTTGTTAACTGTAGCTCTTCTTTGAAAGTTTTAAATTCATAGTAACCTACGGATTCATCTTCGCCATATACTCTGATTACATCTCCATCTTGTTTCCATTTCTTAAATGAAGTACCGGTAACACTACCATCTTGATTTAACGTGAAATCAAAATCTATGCTTCGCTTTTGGTTATCTCCACCTGACATACTACTTAGCGTCCCTTTCCAACTGGTGCCCACAATAGTATTTGTTACTTCTTTGTTACTGTCCTCATTTTTTGTTTGATTGTTGTCTTGTTTCACAGTTTCATTACCTGGGTCAGTATTTCCTGAATCATTTTTTTTGACTGAGTTTTGTAAGAACTCTTTAACCTCTTCCTGAGACATAGGTTCTTGTTTGACATTAAGACTTTGCAACCATTCTTCAACTTCAATTTTATCCATCTCAGCAACCGTCAGCTCTCCGGGATATTTAGTTTGTTTTATAA
>CAZADQ010000059.1:0-4058 GCA_964483965.1 uncultured Candidatus Saccharibacteria bacterium | reverse complement strand
ACATCAGATACAAAAGGCTTGGATTCGACGGGAACACTCTTTATAAACAGCTCTCCAGCTCTTTCCATTTCTCGTGATTGTATCTTTGCCCACTCATCTGCTTGATCCTCTCTTACTTCACAAACAACCTCATCGTGAACAGTTAGAATTATGGATGCATCAAAATTCTTTTCTTTTATTTTCTCTGTTAGAAATACTAGCGCGTATTTTACGGCGTCAGCATTTGTACCTTGTATTGGGTGATTTTTAGCCTGTCTTTCAATGTGGCCTATTTTTTTCCTATAGTCAGGATCAGAAACATCGGGTTGAACATACCACCTTTTTCTACCCGCGGGTGTTGTACTCCAACCTTTTTTTACAGCTTCTTTTGCTACACTTTCAAGATACTTTCTAACTCCAGGGTATGATTTGAAATATTTATCCAAGTACTCCCTCCCTCTTTCAGGTGAAATTCCAAGTTGTTTTGCCAAACTCGTAGGTCCTCGACCATACATTAAACCAAAATTAATTGATTTAGCAGCAAATCTCTCATCAGGGTGCTTTTTTGCAAAGTCATCCGTAAGTTCCAATCCAAACATCAAAGCTGCAGTATGAGAGTGAACATCCACACCTCTGTTGAAAGCTCCAATTAAATTAGCATCACCAGAAAGATCTGCCATAATTCTCATTTCCATTGTTGAGTAATCAGTAGTCACTAGCTTATAACCAGGCTCGGGATTAAAACATGATCTAAATTGAGCGTTTTCCGATTGTCTAGGAATTTGTTGAAAGTTAGGATTATTGCAAGAGAATCTTCCAGTAGCTGTTCCCAGTTGGTTGAATTCAGGATGAATTCTTTTAGTAAACTTATTTATCTTTGAGATTAAATTTTCACCAAATGCAGATACAAGTTTCTCATAACCTCTATATTCCCTCAATATTTTTACAACGGGATTATCGTAACTTTCTAATATACCGTCTCCAGTTGAAGGTATATCCAAATGCATTTTATTGTTAAAAAGATCCATTAACTGTACTTGACTATTTATGTTTAAGGAATCTCCGATGTTTCCAAATAAATCAATAGAATTTGATTTAAAATAAGGTCTTATTTCTTTCTGAAATTGCTTAGCTAATTCGTCTCTTTTGCAAGAAAGGTCTTTTATTAAACCTTTCCATTTCTTTACATCAATATGAACACCCTTTAACTCCATGTCTCCCACTACTCTTGTGGTGGCAAACTCAAGCTTTGCAACATCAATTAAATCTTCTTTTTTTAGTTTCTTTAACTGTTCTTCAAATATAGGAAATAATATTAAAGTATCTATCGCACTATACTTCAATTGTGATTCATTTAGACTTGTAGATGGGGTAATATTTTCAAATGTCTCTCTCACAGTTTTTTTTAAATCTACTCCAGCATATTTTAGAGCAAGTTCTTTCAAGCTATAATAGCCACTTCGTAACCCAGCATTTAATACAGCTTCTGTAAGCATAGTGTCATACACATTACAAACAGATATACCTAAATGTTGTTTTATATGCTTGTAATCAAACTTTCCGTTGTGGAGTATTTTAATTATCTTTCCATTTTCAAGAAATTCTTTAAATCTTTGTATATTTCTTAAATTTAACTGTCTTGAATCAAAAATATAAGATTTTGTGGGTGACCCTATTTGAACTGTAAGAAGAACACCATCATATGGATCTAACGAAGTACTTTCAATATCCAATCCAACAACCTTTTCTTTTTCAAGTTCTTCTAACGCAAGATTAGCTTGACTTTCGTTTGTTACATGTTGATAAATTGGATTTTCTGGATCAAATTTCAGTTCCATACATGACTATATTAACAGGTATTAGGCAGATAAGTTACAAACGAAGATTTGGATATTATTCTCATACTAAAGATTTAAGTATCTCCGACGCTCTTGATGGATCTAACTTTCCGCCTGACTCTCTCATCATCTGTCCTAACAAAAATTGGAGAGCAGTTTCTTTTCCGTTTTTTAAATCATCGATTGCTTTTGCGTTTTTACTAATAACTCTTCTTGCTAACTCTGTTAATTCCTCATCAGACAATATATTTTTTTCCGTTCCTAAAAATGCTTTAAATTCTTCTTCGGACATTTCTTGTGTTTCTTTCTTATTTATTAAAGCACTAGCAACTTTTTGAGAATCCATACCTAATTTAGTGAAATACTCAAATTTCTTAACAACATCAACTCCTAAATTATCAACTAAAACAATAGCATCACTTAATTTTATTTTATAATCATTTACTAACCTATTTTTTATCTGATAAGGAAGTTCTGGAATTTGTTTTTTAAGCTCCTCGATATACTCACTACTAAAAAACATAGGGGGTATATCTGGGTCTGGGAAGTATCTGTAGTCTTTCGCCTCTTCTTTTGTTCTTTGAGGAACTGTCTTTCCCGTGCTTTCATTAAACCCTCTATTTTCTTGTATAGGAATGTCTCCTTTCTCAAAAATTTCAAGCTGTCTTTCCATTTCTGATAAAACTGCTTTTTCCATAAATTTAAATGAGTTGATATTTTTAACCTCAACTTTATAATTAGAAAGTTCTCCTTTTTGTTCCATTTCCAAAGTCCTTAAAGAAATATTTGCCTCTAGTCTCATCTGACCTTTTTCCATATCAACGTCACCTATATTTAGAAATCTCACTATTTGTTGTATTTTTTTGCAAAAATCTACTGCATCAGATACATTATTGAAAATAGGTTTTGTTACAATCTCCACAAGAGGCATACCAGATTTATTAAAGTCTAAAAGGGTTTTGTCTTTTGCATGAAAAGATTTTGCTACATCTTCTTCTAGATGTATTCTTTCAATCTCTGCTTTCATGCCAGAATCTAACTCAACAAATCCTCCTAAGCACAAAGGATTTTTGTATTGACTTATTTGATAACCTTTTGGAAGGTCTGGGTAAAAATAGTGTTTTCTATCAAACCTTGAGTTCTGGTTTAGTGAGCTATTTAAAGCTAATCCTAGCAACTGAGTCTTTCTAACTGCGTCCTCATTAGGAACTGCCAATGCTCCTGGTAATCCTAAACAAACAGGACAAGTTGTTGAATTTGGTTCTTTTCCCCAGATATCTGCAGAACATCTACAAAAAACCTTCTTTTTTGTTTTTAAATGAAGATGTATCTCTAAACCTAGAACTAATCTGTAGTTTTTATTTAAGTTATCTTTATCCATAATTAATTATTTTTTAAATGTAATAATTTTTAATCCACCCTGATTCCTAAAACTTTTAAACCTTCCTTTAAATTATTAATGGACTCAGTAACAACAAAGTGTGGGGGTTCGTATCCAGATTCATGAACTAAGCTGTTTCTTACTTTATGAGCTTCCCATAGTTTGTTATATAAATCTCTACTATATAAATTCTCTGATTTTTTCAATCTTTCTCCCATATTTTCACCCTCAACTACATCCTTCAATGCATTATCTAAACTTTTATCTGCTGTGATTAGAGCTTGTCTTAGTTGAGATGGCCCTTTCTGATTTAAAAGTATTTCTATGTTTTTCCAATCCTTATCAATAATATTTCTTGTCTCAACTTTTACTGCACCATATAAACTTTTTTTACCTAATAAAAAACTTAAACACATAATATTTATATCTTCTTTCTATTAATTAGAAACAAAAACAGAAAAAAACCAGCAAAAACTGCTTCTATAGTTAACAAAGACCCTAGTGGAATCTTTGATGAAGGTATTCTTAAAATTCCAAAGAGCATAACATTAACAAAAAAAACTGAAGAAAAAAATATTACTAATCCAGTAACTAATGCTTTCATATATTTGGTTTGGACTTATGAAAATCCGTCTCCTCTTGAAATAATTTAGCAACTTCTAAAATTTTATATTCTTCCTTTAAGTTACCAATAAATTGAATCCCAACTGGCATTTTATTTGAGAAACCACAAGGAATAGAAATACCAGGAAGTCCAGCAACACTGCTTGGTTCTGTTAATACGTCCATCAATTCTCCAAACATAGATGATTTGTCGCTCTCTCCAATTTTTGTAGCTATACAGGGCATTGAAGGTGCAA
>CAZADQ010000058.1:0-4164 GCA_964483965.1 uncultured Candidatus Saccharibacteria bacterium | reverse complement strand
TCCTCACTTCCAGGCACAGTTCGCAAGGCAAATTCTAAAGGTGCTGTAAGTATTGAAAAAGTCATCTTCAAATAAATAAGGATTGCCTTAAAAAATAGAATCATTCTAATGATTATAAGAACAAGTCCTACGGCAAGAACCAAAAGAAGATAGAAAAAACCTCCTTGAGCTAATCTTAAAGTTAAAGTGATAAGAGCTATCGTCAACACTCCTGAAGGAAGTTGTGCAGCACCACCACCAAAAATTTGAGAAAATACAATGGAGTTACCTCCTCGGAACAACCCCCAACTAACAGCTACAATAAACGCCCCAATAACATAACTAAAAATTATTAGTATAACTCCGATCAACATCTTGGGAATTGCGTATTGAACACTAACAACAAGCTGAGCATTAACTTTTTTTCTAAGAACTATCATTATACCTGTATATAAAAGCACAAGTGACATTAAACTTAACGCTATATTACTTGAAAAAGTCCATGCTCCATATACTGCCTTTATTATAGGCATATTTTCAGCAGGATCACTTGCAGCTAGAGCCTTATTTGCAAAAGGAATTTTAGATATGGATTTATTCCAAGCATATGCCATATTTACAGGTAACGGCTCTCTTCTAACATAGTTTTCCATAAGATAGCTATAGCCTAACAAACTACCCTCAACTCCTCTAACAGCTATGGAGGAATTTGTGTTATAACGATAACCTGAAGCACCGGAAAAATCATTTGTTAACGCATTACATACATCGGGATCCGCAGGTGGGGGACAGGTGTCACCACTTGAAACATAGGCGTTGGGAAAAGAGGCTTGGAGCTGATCTTCAAGATCATTTATGCAACTCATAACAATGTTAGGAGTCGTACCGATGCTTGAAGCAAAAAGATTTATCAAAACAGAGGATATAAAATTGTTTGTAGTTCTTCTGATATCCAAATCCCACCAGTGTTTTGCATTCTCATAAACAGCTTCTTCAGGAAGACAGGGGTTAGGGGCATCCTCTGCAGCGTTAGTAATAAAAAACACACTTGATAAATTAGTAAACAAAAAAACAAAAAGTAAAAAGGTTGTTATAAGTTTTTTCATTTTAAAAAAATAAATATCCCAAATACTACTTAATTATTATAGAATAATAACATATGGTAAACAACCCTTTATATCCTGGATATGCTCCAAGAAAAAAAGATGAAGAATCAATCAATCCTTTGTATCCCGGATATTACACAGGGAAGCCAATTCAAAGAAGACCGAAGTCAAAAGAATATCTAAAACCTGTTGAATATGATTTGGATCAAATAATAAGTGGAATTGATGAAACTGGTAGAAAAGTTTTACTCTCCCCTTTAGCAGGACCTAGATGGGTTAAAGATAGAATAATCGATGACTGGAAAGGTCAACTAAAAGCCTCAGTTGGGGTAGATATAAAACTTACTGACATGGATGATTACTCGACAGAAGAGTTTCCCGGAGCACAAGCTGCGATTAGTTTAAAACCTGAAGATTGGGGTGTAGTTGGTAAGAAAAAAGGAGGGGAGCAAGCAAGAAAACAACTAAGAAAAACTCTGACGGAGTGGGCGAAACAATCTACAGGAATAAATTTGGATAACCCTCTTAAAAGTAATTTTTCAGATATAGAAAACAAAGCAAATAGACAACTATGGATGCACGCTTTAGGATACGGCATATCCGACGAAACACCGGAGATAGAAAAAAGAGGTGGTAAAGCAATAGCCGAAAGAACATCTGCTATGTTTGGAAAAACAACCATTCCTTTAAATATAAAGGGGGTAGACGGAGATAAAACTTACGACGACACAGCTAATGCGGCTGTGGAATTTGCAGGTAATAGAGACAACGCAAATAAAAGAGATAGTTATCACAACAGCTTTTTACGTGAGGCACTAAAAGCAACAAACAAAGAGATTCAAAATAATTACTCCGAGGTAGGAAATAAAGGAAGTGCTAAATCTGCTATGGACAGGCATAAAGGAGCAATTAATTTTTTCAATACAAGAGTTCAAGCAATGGAGAATATGTATGATTTTCAAAAGGAGCTTTCAGAACAAGGGAAAAACCTTAAGAAAATAAGAGTGGCTAAAAAAATTACGGATAAGGAATCTTCTATTAAAGATGTGTGGGGAAACATTGAAAAGAAAGTAAACGACTCTAAACAAAAAACTAACGATCGTAAAATAGAAGCAGAAAGACTTTTTAAAAGCGGAGAAATAACTAAAAAATCTTATGAGGTTTTCATACAAGATATTAAAAAATATGAAGATTATTTAGACAAAGTTACAGGTCACGTAGAAAAAAACAAATTATTGGGAAAACCTAATCAAGATGCAGAAAGATTTTTAAGCGGAGGAAGTCTAGGAAAACAATTAATCGCAAGGGATGTGTTTCAAGAAAGTATAGTAGGAAATTTACAGAAACACATGGAGTATGACCTTATCAGTACAGGAGAAAAAACTTTAGGAAGCCTAATAACCGACAGAGACGTTGCCGCTGCAGGAGTAGATTTTAGAGCAAAATCTATAAGACCTTTAGCATACAGATTAAGACAGGACCGAATACGTTATGCTACTAAAGATTTGCTCAAAGCATGGGATGATGAAAAACTTCTAGAAAGATACGCCTGGAAAGCACTTAAACAAGCTGCTCCTGAGAGAGTCTCTAAAGTACTTAGTGGAGATTTTATAGGAGAGTATTTAAAAAATAGAAATAGGCTTGGACTGACGGTAACTGATGAAGGAATAAAAAGACTAAAAGAAAGTAATCCTAGGAAATTTGAAAAGTTTGAAAGGAAACATGCCTATAAGCAATCCATAAAATTAGATCCAGAAATTTTTGGCGGGATAACAAGACTAGTTTTGCATGGCGGAGATCATTTTAAAATTTTAAGTCATAACTTCTTAAAAAATCTAGATGGGTCTTCAGATGATAAAGATTTGCAACTTATAAAAATAGGTCTAAAACTTGGAATTGAAATAAAACCCCCTGGTAAAGATGATGAAAAAAATGGCGTCCCAATCTCAGCAACATACAAACTTTTTCGAGATCAAATGTCCCTAAAAATGCATAAGGTTAGCTACGATGCTCTTCTTGATAAAGATAAAGAAAAGGCTATTAATGAGTTTCTTAAAAACTTTGAGAGTTATAACCTTGCAATGTTAGCTAGTGCTAAAAATTTAACTTTAGATCAAAGACTAGAGCTACTTAAAAGAATTAAAGAAAAAAACAAGAATTTAAACGAGGGTTACAAACTAGAAAGAAAATACATATTATTCCTGGATAAGATCCACAACAAAATGCTGAGTGTTCAAAAATATTGGGAAAAAACAGTATTTGGAAAATCTATCAAGTTTTTATCTAACTGGAAGAGTGTCGCAGGAGAAAATATTTCAAAATATGTATCAAAAGCAATAGCTAAACTTTTGGGTGTTACAGCAGGAGCAACGGGATTTCTAGCAGTATTAATGCCCATTATAGAAAAAACTGTTGAGTTTATGGTTAAAAAAACCATAGCTTATACAGAAGCTGCTTTATCAGCAATTATTAAGTGGGATTTTGAAAAACTTGGAGCTATGTTTCAAAAAGATATGGTGAAATTAATGAAATCATGTTTAGTAATTATGATAATAGTAGTTACACCAACAATGGCTCTTGTCCTTATGTTTTTTGGATTAGTAGGTACGGTAGTTTCCCCAATAGATCCTACAAGAACAGTAGCTATATGCACTTTGGATGTTGATTTAGAGTCATTGCCGAATGCTCCGATGCCTCCAAAAGTAAACACGGGATCTAGGATAGCGGATGTAGCCTTTACCATAGTATCTCAACTAGAAAGAGCGTTTTGGGGATACTACAACAGACCAAGTGCGAGTATGAGCACACAGTACAGTACATATGACGGAACACACCCCATATTTAATAACCAAATATTTTCAGCTTTAGGGGAAGATGCTTGCGAGGAAACAGTTAGAGATGTGGGCGATGAGTGGTTAATATTGTTCTGGTGCACATGGTTAACCAGACAAGCTTATATGTTTGGAAGTGGGCTACCTGCAGAGATTGTTAATCAGTATTTACTTCCCGGAGCTCAATCTACAATGTCAGCTTTTATTGGGGGCGGAAATGGTTTTAGTTATTTTGCAAACGGCAGTGG
>CAZADQ010000057.1:0-4306 GCA_964483965.1 uncultured Candidatus Saccharibacteria bacterium | reverse complement strand
TATTACCCATTCTACCGAAGAAACTAAAAGATTTGCTGCTGAGATAGCAGAGAGAATAAAGCCCGGTGATGTAATTGCTTTATATGGCGATTTAGGTAGTGGAAAAACTACATTTACGGGATATTTAGTTAATGCTTTAGGTGTGAAAAAAAGGGTTCAGAGTCCTACATTTGTAATTGCAAGAAAGTACGAGAATATAAATCATATAGATCTTTATAGACTTGGGAGTGATAAAGAGGTGGAAGAGATCGGTTTGAGAGAAATGGTGGGGGATAGTAACACCATTACCATAATAGAGTGGCCTGAAGTAGCGGAAAACATGTTGCCTGAAGATACAATTAGAATATATTTTTATTACATTGATGAAAATACAAGAAAAATCAGAATTTAAAATATATATAGACACAGCACAAAGAAACGAAAAGAGTGCTTCAATTATTAAAGTTGTTGATGGTGCAGAGGAGAAAATAGACGAAGAAAAAGGAGACATAGACGTTACATCTTCTATAAGACACCTACTTGAAAAGAATAAGCTTAATCTGGACGACATCTCCGAGTTTATACCTAATCTTGGACCCGGATCTTTTACCGGATTAAAGATAGGGGTAACGATAGCAAATCTGCTAAATACTGCATTAGGAAGGAGGAAGATGAGCGATATATATCTTCCTGAATACGGAGGAGAGCCTAATATTAGCAAGAAAAAAGACCCCAAGTAATGTATAATTCTCCATGTATAGAGCTTTTGCGTATTAAACATAAGGAGGATTTATGGAAGAAAATACGGTTAAAAAAGATACAAAA
The DNA here is from genome assembly GCA_964483965.1 of uncultured Candidatus Saccharibacteria bacterium. Lineage (GTDB taxonomy): Bacteria > Patescibacteriota > WWE3 > UBA101185 > UBA10185 > JAAZNV01. Next base: position 3,502 of record CAZADQ010000057.1, on the reverse strand, counting down.
GTTTCGATTGTTATTCCCTGCTATAACGAAGAAGAGAATATCAAAAAGACCCTTGATGGTTTACTGGAATTGATTCGTGAGCACAGATATTCATTTGAGATCATTGCTGTTAATGACGGTAGCAAGGATGATACTTGGGACGTTATTAGAAAGTATGCGAATACTCATCCTGAAATAAAAGGTATAAACCAAATGACAAATTTTGGTCAAAGCTGTGCTTACATGGCTGGTTTTGATATGGCTAAGGGTGCTTATGTTGTGACTGTTTCCGCTGATCTTGAAACTCCTTTGGAGAATATAAATAAGGTAATTGATTATTTGGATGATGGGTATGATTTTGTAAATACAAACAGATCTCAAAGATGGGGAGCAGGAAAAAGTGGAAGAGCCAAGCAAAGTGGTTTAGCTAATTTAATAATAGGGAAAATTTCTAAAGTTTATATGAAAGATAGGGGTTCTGGTATGAAAGGTTTTAGAAAAGACATCGCTAAAAACTTAAGATTATATGGCGAAATGCACAGATTTATTCCTGATTACGTTAGTGTTTATGGTCCAAAGATGATTGAATTTGATGTTGATTTTAAGGATAGGGAGTATGGAGTATCTTACTATAAAGGTCAGAAAAGAACTTTTAAGGTTTTGTTGGATATTATGACTTTAGCTTTTATGCTTTACTTTGCGCGTAAACCTTTCGGAGCTATGCCGGGAAGGTTGTTTGGATTTACTGGGGCTGTGTTGTCAGGTGTAGGTGGTATTTTTGGTGTTTATTTACTGATTTTAAAGTTACAAGGTTATAGCATAGGGAACAGACCTCTTCTTACTTTAGCAGTTCTTTTAGTTATTGTAGGAGTTCAATCAATGATGCTAGGTATGTTAGGTGAACTTATGATGAGAACTTATTTTGAATCATCTGGTAGAAAAACTTATCTTGTTAGAGAAACAGTGTAGTGACAAATAATAATATTTAAAATGAAGAAATTCACAATACTTCACTCCAATGATATGCATGGGGATTTCTTTGCTGAAGATGAAAAGGAGCGAGGAAATCTAATTGGAGGTTTATCTCTTCTTTCCGGTTACATAAATAAAGTTAGAAAAGAAGAAAAGAATGTTTTATACGTAATATCCGGAGATATGCTTCAAGGATCCATCATTGATAGTGAATACAAAGGATGTTCCACTATTGAAATTATGAATTATCTGGCCCCAGATGTTGTAGCATTGGGGAATCACGAGTTTGATTACGGACTACCTCATCTATTGTTTCTAGAGAAAGTTGCAAATTTTCCAATAGTTAACGCAAATTTATACGTTAAAAAATACAATAAGAGATTGATGAATCCTTTTAAAATCCTTAATAAGGATGGATTTGATATTTTATTTACAGGAATTATCACAGAAAAAATTATGGATGCTCTAAAGATGGATAGTTTAGTTGGAAGTTTTATTAGCTTGGAAGAAGCTAGTGAGGAAGTAGGAAAAATATGTAATGCGTATAAAAATGATGATATAGATCTAACTATTCTCTTAACTCACATTGGATTTGAGTCCGATATAGAACTAGCTAAAATGCTTAAACCAGAGTGGGGAGTGGATATTATAATTGGTGGTCATTCTCACACATTCTTGGAAAAACCTGAGAAGATAAATAATATTTTAATATCGCAGGCAGGTGTTGGAACTAATCAAATAGGTAGATTTGATATTACTGTTGATGACGATACAAATAGCATTATTGATTACAAATGGAGACTTATACCGATTGATAACAAAATAGCTGAACCTGATACAGAACTTACTAAATTTATAGAATCTTTTAAAAATAATGTAGATAGGAAATACAATTCGATTGTATGTAAACTATCAAAGAAACTTACTCATCCTAAAAGAGAAACTGAAACAAGTCTTGGTAATTTGATTGCTGATGCATTTGCAGAAATGTCTCAATGTGATGTTATGTTTGTAGGTAGTGGGTCAATAAGAAGCAAAGAATTAGGCCCTGTGGTTACATTGAAGGATTTAAAAGCTTGTTTTCCATATGATGATACTCTGCAGAGATTTAAGATAACAGGCTATCAGTTAAAAAATATATTTAATCATGTAATGAGAATAGAAAACAGAGATGGAGAAGGAGAGTGTTATCAAGTTAATTCTAAAGTTAATGCAGTTTATAGTGAGAAGGAAAAGAGTTTGAAATCTCTAAAAATTTCTGGTGTACCTATTGTAGATGATAAATTCTATAGCATTTGTATGCAAGGTTTTCATTTTAAAAATAGTCAGGAATATATGGGTATTAGTGAGAATGATCTTTTAGAATCTAATCAGTCTAAAGTTATCTCTACTTCTGCAATGGGAGTCTTGGAAGAATACTTAAGAAATAATCAGAATATAAGCAGAGACTTAGAAAATAGGTTGGTTTATCTTGATTAGATGATTAATACCATCTCATTGCCTAATATTTTTAGTTAAGGTATTATTCTCAAATAAATTAATTTTGGAGAACATATGAAGAAATTAAACTTTTCTAACTATATACAGCTCGGCATACTTTTGGTTTTGGTTGTAATTGCTTTTTTGCTTGGATCTTTAATGGAAAAAGGTGGGATTAAAACTCAACCTAAAGAAGATGTTACTGCTGTAGAGCAAACTGCTGATAAGCCTACCGCTCAGCCTACAGTAGGTATCGAAAAGGTAAAAGCAGCTTTTGATAGTGCTCTTATAAAGTTTGGTGACACAAACAAAAAGATTGTGTTTATTGAAGTATCTGATCCTAGTTGTCCTTATTGTCACGTTGCTGGAGGCAAAAATGGAGAGTTGAACAGTCAAATAGGTTCTAGATTTACATTGGTTGCTGACGGGGGAACTTATATAGCCCCAGTTCCTGAAATGAAGAAATTAGTAGATAGTGGAGATGCCTCTTTTGCTTTGCTATACCAAAATGGACATGGTGCAGGTGAGATGGCAATGAAATCATTGTATTGCGCTTTCGAAAAAGGTAAGTTTTGGGAAGCTAACGATCTTGTTATGAGTAGTGAGGGGTACGCATTGATTAATGAAACAGTTAAAAACGATAAGACAAAGTCTGGAGTTCTCGCAGACTTTTTAAGCTCCGCAGTCAATAAAAATGATATGAAATCATGTTTAGATAGTGGAAAGTATGATGAGCAATTAAAAACTGATTCTACAACAGCAAGAGGCATTGGAGCTAGTGGTACGCCTGGGTTTTTCATAAACGAGACAAACTTTGCTGGTGCTTATGGTTATGAAGATATGGAGTCTGTGGTTAAAGCAGCTTTGGGTAACTAATTAGATTTAAATAGTTTGTGAATGTGGAGCCGGACGAAAGTTCGGCTCTTTTCGTTAAGTGATATGTGTTTGTTATATGGTCGGGGTGACAGGACTCGAACCTGCGGCCTCTCGCACCCCATGCGAACGCGCTAGCCAACTGCGCCACACCCCGACAACATTGTTATTCTATCATTCTTTTTTCTATTCAAATAAA
>CAZADQ010000056.1:0-4357 GCA_964483965.1 uncultured Candidatus Saccharibacteria bacterium | reverse complement strand
CTCAAATCAGTTTCTACCTTACCAACTTGAACTTTAAATCTTCCATCTTGAGGAACTCTTTTCTCATCTATTTTCATCTGGGAAAGAATTTTTATTCTAGCTACGACCGAGTCAGTCATTTCCTTTGGTATAGTTCTTTTTTCTGACAAAATTCCATCTATTCTGTATCTTAATCTGCAAGCATCCTCTCCTGGTTCTATATGAACATCAGAAGCACCCGATTTAACAGCAGTTTCCATTATCATTCCAACAACTCTAGCTATTGGAGCGTCTCTTATTGTTGCGTCGGTAAACTCCATCGTACCTTCTTCTATCTTCAAAGTATTTTGAGTAATCTCCTCCATAGCAGCAGAAATCTCAGCTCCAAGCTCTTTACCCTTTTGCTCTTCAAGCATTCTATCAATGATCTTTTCAGTAGATATAAATGGAATTATTTTGTAACCTGTTTTTCTTTCAATGAAATCTATAGTTTGAAGATCAAGAGGGTCTACCATAGCTAGAGAGAGTTTATTATCCTCAAGCTTGAACGGCACTACATGATATTTTTTAGAAACATCCAAGGGAACAAGATCCAATAATTCTGGTCCTATTTGTCCTGGAGATAAACTAACAAACTCAATACCATAAACCTCACCAAAAGACTGGGCATAATCCTCCCCGCTTACATAACCCCTATCCTTTATAATGTATTCTATGCTTTTACCGCTATTTACATTCTCGAACTTAATAGCAGATAGCTGATCAGAGCTTATTAGCTTCTTCTCATAAAGCACATCTGCTACTGTTTTTACTTTATCTAGTTGTATCATAGGGCAGTTTTTTGAAATTAATTCAAACTACTTAACTTAATGTTAACAACTATATATTACAAATTCAATGGATTTTTTAAGGATAAATAGCAACAGTAAAAATAGGGAAAGGTTTTTAAAATAAATCTGGTATTTAATGTTGAGGTATAATTCTAAACATGAACGGATCTACTTTAATATTTGGGGGGAATAAAAATTTAAGAGAAGAAAAAATAATAGAGATTGTAAATAGAGAAGAAAATAAAACATTTGAAAAAATAAAAGAACTTTACGAAAGACCGGATATTAAAATTATAGATTTGGAAGAGAAAGAAAAATCCATTGGTATTTCTCAAACAAGAGAAGGAACAAGATTTCTTCAAGAAAAACCATTTTCATACAAAAAAAAGTTTTTGATAATCTTAAATTCAGAAAAACTAACTACACAAGCTCAAAACTCTTTACTTAAAACTTTAGAAGAACCTCCAAGTTATGGTGTAATTATTCTTTCTTCAAAGACACAAAACTCTCTTCTTGAAACCATAGTTTCTAGATGTAGATTGTTGGAGATAAAAAAAGATGAGTTAAATGGAAAAGATAAATGTGAGGTAATCGGAAGTGAAAATTCCTTGAGGAAAGTATTGAGTATGAGTTTGGGGGAAAAGTTGGATTATGCATTTGAAGTTTCAAAAGAGGAAAAGGAAGATGTTTTGGATATACTAGAATGTTGGATAGAAGAGGGAAGGGAAATGGTATTAAAGGAACCAAAAGATAATTTAATACTTCATAATTTAAAAAGAGTGATGGAAGTGAGAAATGATTTGGAAAACACAAATGTTAATGTTAGACTCTCTATGGAAGCTTTGGTTTTAAGCTTCTCCTAAAGGATAAAAAGATAGGAAAAAGCCTTGTTAAAAGCCTTTCCTGCAAGTAAAATATATAGGCTTTTGATATTTTTAAGAAGTATTTTAAGATAATTTATTTAGAATAGATTAGTAGTTTAGAATGTAGTTTTAGTAAAAATATATGGTGGATAAATCAAAAAAATCAGGTGATTACGGTGCCGATCAAATACAAGTACTAGAAGGTCTAGATCCTGTTAGAAAAAGACCTGGTATGTATATTGGTTCAACTGGACAAGAGGGGCTACATCATTTAGTTACCGAGATTGTTAATAACTCTATGGACGAGGCAATAGGTGGTTACGCAAATCATATTAAACTTGAGTTTAATACTGATGGCTCTTGTACAGTTTACGATAATGGTAGAGGAGTACCTTTTGATGTTAAAAAAGGTTACGGCGTGAGTGCGCTGGAACTTGCTTTTACAAAACTTCACGCTGGTGGTAAGTTTGGAGGTGGTGGTTACAAGGTTTCTAGTGGTTTACATGGTGTTGGATCTTCCGTTGTTAACGCTCTATCTGAATGGTTTAGAGTAATATCAAGAAGAGGTGACACAACCGTAATCCAAGAGTACGAAAAGGGAGGGCACGTAGTAAGACCGGTAGAAAAAATAGACCTCAAAAAACCAACAAAACTTAAAGGTGTAGAGTGGAACATAGACTTAGATAGTTGGAATTATGAAAATGGAACTATTGTCCAATTCAAACCTGACAAGGAAATTTTTGAAACAGTAAACTTTGACTACAAATTCTTTGCAAATCAGATAAAAGAGTATGCGTATCTTACAGCTGGAATAAAATTTGATATATTGGATCACAGAGTTAATCAAAGATATACTTTTTACTTTGAAGGAGGCATAAAAGCATATCTGGAATCTTTAAATAGAAACCATGAAGTCTTAAATTCCAAACCATTTTATTGTCAAAAAGAATATGAAGATGTGACTGTTGAAGTTTCAATGCAATACAACGATACGTTTAGAGAAAACGTTATTTGTTTTGCTAACCATCTTAAAAACATTGAGGGAGGGACTCATTTAACAGGATTTAGAAGTGCTTTAACTAGATGTATCAACGATTACGCTAGGAAATCAGGTTTATTAAAGGAAAAGGATGATAATCTATCTGGAGATGATCTAAGAGAGGGTTTGGCTGCAATAATTTCAGTATCTTTAGACTCATCTTCCTTGCAGTTTGAAGGTCAAACAAAGGCAAAACTAGGAAATACTTCTGCAAGAATTGCGGTTGAAACAGTAGTAAAAGAAGCACTAGAGCAGTATTTATCTGAAAATCCAAGAGATGCAAATGCAATAATTAGTAAAAATATCCTTTCTTTTAAAGCTAGAATGGCTGCAAAAGCAGCAAGAGATACTGTTATTAGAAAAACAGTTTTAGAAGGCGGGGGAGTTTTACCAGGTAAACTAGCTGATTGTTCTCAAAAAGACGCAGAGAAAACCGAAGTGTTTCTTGTAGAAGGGGATTCTGCGGGAGGTACCGCAAAGCAGGGAAGAGATAGGAATATTCAAGCTATATTACCGGTATTTGGAAAGATTTTAAACACTGAAAGAGCAAGATTGGATAAAATAGTTGATTCAGATAAGTTCAAGGATATTATTGTTGCAATAGGTTGCGGTATTGGAGATCAATTTGATATTTCAAAAGTAAGATACCATAAAATTATTATCATGGCGGATGCGGATACTGACGGTATGCATATTAATTCTCTCTATTTGACATTTTTCTACAGACACATGCCTGATTTAATTAAACATGGACATATTTACGTAGCTTTCCCACCTCTTTTTAAAGCAGTTTGGAATAAGGAAAAAAGATACTTATTTACAGATAAAGATAGAGAATTATTTTTAAAAACTCCAGAAGGGGCAAAAGCTATTGTACAAAGATTTAAAGGCTTAGGAGAGATGAATCCTGAAGAGCTTTGGGAAACAACTATGAACCCACAAACAAGAAGGCTAAAAAAGATAACAGTAGCGGATGCAGCAGCTGCAGATGAGGTATTTACAACTTTGATGGGAGAGGAAGTAGCTCCTAGAAAAAGATTTATTACCACTCACGCTCACGAAGCTAATATAGACATAACCTAATAAGTTCCTGTATCCTTTTTATTAATATGGAAAAAATTGGGGTAACAATGGCAAAATACACTGCTGATATGGATTCTCTTGCATGCGCAGTTGCTTACGCAGAGCTTCTTACTCTTGAAGGAAAGGATGCAACTGTATTTATTCCAGAAGAGTTAAATAGCAGTGTGACTGATGAGGTAAAATCGTGGGGATTTAAGTATGAGAAAGAACCACAAGAAAAAGATCTAGAATCTATGTCATTTGTGCTTGTAGATACAACTGATCCTCATACCTTTCCTAAATTTGTAAAAGAAGAAAAGATAATTGAGATCTACGATCACCATACAGGATATGAGAATTATTGGAAAGGAAAGATGGGAGAAAAGGTTAAGATTGATTTAATAGGGGCCTGTGCAACTCTGATGTGGGAGGAATTCAAGAAAAGAAAATGTGATGATAAGATAAGTAACTTAAGCGCGAAACTTCTATATGCAGCAATTGTCTCAAATACGTTAAATTTTAAAGCAAATATAACATCTCCAAGAGATGCTCAAGCTTTTCAAGAATTGACACCCATAGCTGGT